>CAINVT010000017.1 GCA_903854215.1 uncultured bacterium
AAAACCGGTAAGCGATACTGCATGAACTCAGTTTGTTTTTAAGGTTATGACGACGAGACGAAGACTGCGTAATACCTCGTAATCAAACACATGCCATGACCAAGAAAATAGTACTTGCCGGAGGATGTTTCTGGGGTCTTGAGGACCTCATACGGACACAACCCGGAGTGGTCAACACAGAGGTCGGCTACACGGGAGGAAATGTCGAGAATCCGACATACGAGAACCATGCGGGTCATGCCGAGGCGGTTGAGATCGAGTATGATCCTGAAAAGACCTCGTACAAAATGCTTCTGGATTTCTTCTTCCAGATCCACAATCCCACGACGTTGAACCAACAAGGAAATGACCGCGGCACCTCATATCGTTCAGCGATCTTTTATGGAAATGAAGAGGAAAAGAAAGAGGCCGAGAATTTTATCGATATCGTGAATGGCTCAAAACGATGGAAAGACCCTGTCGTTACCACACTCGAGCCGCTTACGAAGTTTTATCGTGCCGAAGAATATCACCAGGACTATCTGCAAAAGAACCCGGGCGGCTACACCTGCCACGCCATCTGGTTCGACAGCTATTTGAAGAGCTGATGCATAATTCGCAAATGGAAGCTCACTGTGTTTGGACGAGTCGCGTATAAATGACGATGCGCTGGTCGTAGGTATTACCACCCGGGACCCACGAACCGTCGCAGGTAATGAGATTGAGACGCGCCGCATCGTTTTGGGTGAAGAGTGTCGACGGCACGTTTTGATACGGATAGACTTCGATATCCGAAACTTTGAAATGCAGCACGGCACCGCCCGCCGTCTCGATAGAGACATCGGCCCCAAGAGCGATGCCGGAGAGATGTTTGAATACACCGTCAAGACCGAGGCCGTTATCGACGTGTCCTGCGATTACCGCGCTTCCCACATTACCGGGAACGGTGCCATATTCGTACCACGCGACATCGGTGAAGTTATTCGGCGCGCGCATATTTCCGCTCGCGTTCTCTCCCACATATTGTATATGCGCATGTATGCCGAGCGATGGGATGACGAGGTGCGTTGGTAGTGACGAGGTCGCCGACAGGGTGAGCGTGCTCATGGCGAGCGCCGGTGTCGCCGGAAATATCTGTGTGTCGGGCGCATAGAGCGTCGCCCGTACCAATGTCCACAGAAATATGCCGATCGCAATCGCACCGATAAGCGCGATGGTCATGGTGGTACGTGTTCGTTGTTGCATCACGAAAGGTGGGGGCGCATATCGTATCTGATCTTACGATAGGATCTGGTTGAACCGAGTGCCATGAGCCGTGCTCCTGTTTCAGTGAGTGTATTTTCTGTGCCCGGATGTTGCGGTTTCTGCATCTGTATTTTCATGCGATTGAGAAATATTTTTATGTGTTCCATAAGATATGTAGAGGTATCGAATCTGCTTGCGCATTGCACACCATATCAGTCATACGTGAAGTTGGTATGAGTCGCTGCCCTCACATTCATTTCATATCCGCTTTGTAAAGTGAGCGGGTCGAACAACTCGACGGTACACATACGCGGCAATTACGTATGCCGCACACATGCATGTGATTCAGTGCTGAATTAAGTTTCAGCCCGCTCCACTCCTCCCTTGTTTGAGTAGCATTCATCGGACGGTCGAAAGTCGGCGCGCTTTTGCATTTTTAACAGCGTGCTCTTTGTACATAGTTTCGAACACACCCTTATTACGCAATTACTATACGTTAGAAATTACATTAAAAAATTACAAAAGTATGAAAAGAATATTCGTGGAACAGATTAATAGATCCCTTTCCGTGATTACTGCATTTACGCTGGTACTCAGCTCGTTCGGCTTCGCATTGGGAGCAGTCGCTCCTTCCGCGTTCGCGGCAACGGCACCGACCACCAGTACGGTAACAGCCATAACACCGACCGACGCAACTCTGAACGGTATGAACGGTGATACGGCAGCGGGCGGCTCGTCATTCTGGGTCTCGACGAGCACCTTCTCGACCGCCGTCCCGGTCCAACCGACCGGTGTCTATTCGACAGCTGACCTCGGAGCTCAAGCGATTGGTGCAGCGTATTCCGCGGCGCTTTCGTCCGCGACAGCTCCAACGGGACTCCTGCCTATAACGCCGAGCACGACGTACTACTACGCGGCATGGTCTGACGTCGGTGGCGTGTGGTCGCCTGGTGCGGTCATGAGCTTCACGACCGGTCCAACAGTATTGCCTGGTGCACTTGCGGCGCAAGATTTCGGCACCATGGATGTGAGCGGAGTGAACGGATACACCGCAGGATTCGGATTGACCGACGCGACGCTCGCGAATGCCCAGTCTATCGTCGTGAAGTTGTATTCAGGCGCTACCCTTTTGCAAACCAACACGGCTACGGCAAAGTTGGGCGTTGATTATCCTACGGCAACCTCTTTCTCCGGACCATTCGATGTCTTCGGCACATTCAATTATCCGGCAGACGGATATTGGACTAATGTGCGCGGCGCTGAATACGGTCAGACACTCGTTCCCACGAGCGTCGTCGCGACTGTCACTTTAGCTAATGGCAAAGTTGTAACGGCGACGAACACGAATCTCACCGGAACACCACTTGTTCAACCGGCAGTCACAACAGTGGCCGCAAGTTCCATAACCGCAACGAACGCGACTCTCAACGGTCTGAATGGTCCGATTGGCGCGACGGGGTCTTCATTCTGGGTTTCGACCAGTACATTCTCAACAGCAAGTCCGACGATCCCGACCGGCGTCTACTCGACAGCTGATCTCGGAGCTCAAGTAATCGGCACAGCGTACTCGGCAGCACTTTCGTCAGCCACAGGGCTTCCGACAGTAACGGCTGGTACGACCTATTACTTCGCAGCATGGTCTAATGTCGGCGGTACCTGGTACCCAGGTGCGGTCATGAGCTTCACGACGTCGGCCGCCGTGACACCGGTCACACCGACCGTCACACTCATCTCGCCGGCGACTGGTTCCATTGCGGGCGGCACATCCGTGACGCTCACGGGTACCGGCTTCTCCGGAGCCACGAGTGTTCACTTCGGATCGCTTCTCGCGACGGGCGTTGTCATCAATAGCGGCAGCTCGATTACCGCGACATCTCCCGCAACGTCAACTGCAGGGATCGTCAACGTAACCGTTACGACTCCGATCGGCACCAGTGCCATCGGTACGGCTGATCAATTCACCTACGCGATCGGCGGCACCGTTACCGGTGGCGTCATCCCGGGAGGTGTCCTCAGTGTCACTTCCATCACACCGGTGAATACGACCGGAACTGCTGACGGCGTATTCGCGGATGGTTGGAGCTATATCTTCAACATCACCGTTCCGACGACCGAGCCGAATCTCTCGATGAAATTCTCCGACTGGCTCGGTGCGAATTCAGCCACGCTCCCGGCTGCCGGAGATATGCAGATATCTTCCGCGCAGGCGGTAAGTGCTGCTCCGATCTTGATCTCGGCGGCCAATACGTACTCAACACCAGCCCTCGACATGATCGGTAGTATCTCCACTTCGACACCGGGCTTGCATGTGCAGGTCTTGGTACAGGTGAAGATTCCGCTGAATACCGTTAATGGTTCCTACACGACCAGTTATGGCGTGCAGACATTGCCGTTAGCACAATAAGTCGCAACTACTATATGACTTACACTATTAGAAATTCAATTGTCAGCGTCGCGATGTTCGCGGCGCTGGCACTCCTCGGAACATCCGTCGCGAGTGCTTCACAAGTTACGGGTATCTTAACGAGCGGCTCAACAGGTACGACTGTCACGGGTAGCGGAACATCAGGAAGTGTGTCCGGTACGGTGAATGGCGCAGGCTCATCCGGCACCGTAACTGGTATCGTGACCGGAGGCGGGGCAAGCGGCTCGATCGCCGGTATCGTTACCGGTGGATCATCCGGTTCATCCGGTGGTGGCGGGGGAAGTAGCGGTGGTGGGGGAGGCAGTAGTGGCGGCGGCAATGGGGCACCTGTCGGACTCCTCGGAGTTTCCTCACCAGCCGGCCAAGTGCTCGGCGCGTCGACGGGCCCGATTGCAAGCACCGGCGACGGTAGCGGTTCTCCCGGAACTCCGGATACCGGAGCTGGCGGGGCTGCGACCGGAAACATGCTCGTGCTTGTACTCTCGTCACTTGTTGCCCTCATTGCGAGCTCATATCTCTTCAGACGGCGTGCCACACGATGATTGAACGTGCGCGTTATCTTCAGATCTCTTAAAAAGTAAACAAAAAATCACTATGATAGATACAAAAAATGACAGCGAATGCGGATGCGGCGGGTTATGCAAATGGAGCGATGCGACAAAAGATGAAAAAGTCGCCATGCTCGAAAAGAAAGAGATGAAACTCCAAAAGATGCTCGCTCACATCCAGAAGGTCAAGGATGCCGTAACAACGGGAAAAGAAATGAGCACAGAGGAAAAGGCGGATTAGTCTTCGGCAATATACCCCATGTACATTCGGTGCATGGGGTATTGCGCCACACGCCGCCTATGCGAACGATACGATATACACGAGGAGAGCGGGTAGCAGAGCGACATGTAAAGTTGAGCGAGCAAGCCGGAGGCCGCGTAGCACTATGAGTGCGTGCGGCCTCCGGCGTAGGTGTGCGATGTCGGCGTGCTTCATATCTTCTTCATACAGTAGCTGTAGGATGGCATGTATGACAGAAATTGCATTGCAGCGGACGTATTATCCGACATTCTTCGTAGCGAGGGTCGTGAACGCGATCATCGGAATCATTGAATTCGCGCTTGCGGTCAGGATCGTTCTTGAACTCTTCGGAGCGAGCGCCTCGTCGTCATTCGTCGCATGGGTTTACAGTATCACCGCCGCGATGATCGGTCCTTTTGTGGGAGCGTTCCCAGGGCTTGCGATGGGACCCGCTTCTATCATCGATGTCGTCGCTATTCTCGCCATGATCGGATATGCCATTCTCGGCTGGCTCGTTGTCCGGTTACTCATGTTTATCTTCAGTACGATGAGTATGGTGTAAAAGATTGACCGTCGGCAGGATTTTTTAAATTAAATAATAATTAATAGTAATAGTAATAGTATATATAATATGGAAATTCTAATTTCAGCAATTGTAGGAACTTGCCTCGGCTGGCTCGCTTCGTCCGTCTTTTGTCACGTGCATCATTCACGAAGTTCGCAGAAGACAGCGTAAAGATTACGATGACGCTTTGATCGGGAATCGTCGTTCAAAGAGTGCCGTCGTGGTCGGTGCGTTCATCGCGCTCAGTGTGTAGAGTCGACTGATGTTCTGTTCGCCGCTATAAAAATCGCCGCGGGCGGAACGATAGCCGGCTTTTTGTACGAGCGCGATGATAGACGCGTTATACATACCGAACGGATAGGCGAATTCGTTCACGGTGATACCGAGATGATCTTGAAGAACTTGTTTACTATCGCTGATCTCGTTCCATAGGATTTTCGGATCGGTGATATGTGTGAGATACGGATGCGATTCGCTGTGGCTTCCGATCGTCATGCCATCTGAGACGAGCGTCTGGAGATTGTCCCACGACAAGAAGCCGTGCCGGCCGATCGCGTTGGTGAAGACGAAGAATGTCGCCGCATAATGATACTTTTCAAGTATGGGGAAGGCATAGGTGAACTGATCGCTCCACCCGTCGTCGAACGAAATGATGACCGGGTTCTGTGGTAACGCGATGCCGTTCTCAAAATAATTTTCGAGATCACTGAATTGCACGACGTGATATCCCGCCGTTCCCAAATAATTCATCTCCGCGTCGAACGCTTCCGGTGTCAATGCGAGTGCACGAACCGCCGCGCTGTCGCCCTGATAGTGCGGTCGGACGATGTGATACACGATGATAGGAAGATTGATATCTTTGCTCGATGTCGCGACCAGTGTTCCCTGTGAAGAAGTTGTTGAGATCTCCGCATACGATGCCTGATTTATCGGCGGGGTGGGTGCGGCCAGCGCATCGCGAATCCGATTCGTTGCAACAAAAAGCACCGCAACGGACAGTGCGAAACAAAGTATGACGGTGATGGTGGTTCGCATAGAAAACGGCATGCGTTAGAGTACCATTTTTTTGGCGATAATCGAGTGCAACTTTATGTGCACAATGATGTGTTAGACTGGCAATAGAGCCGTCCGATGGGGTACTGATCGGTGGCTGTATTAATGCTTAAAATGAATCTGTATGGAAAAAACAAAACAATTGCAAGCGGGAGAGCGGGTGCCGGATGTCGTTTTTAAGACGCGCGTCGGTGATGCACCGGTATGCGGCGATAGTTCGGGATTGTGGCACGACGTAACGACTGCCGATATTTTTACAGGAAAGAAAGTGATCGTCTTTGCATTGCCAGGCGCGTTCACTCCGACGTGCTCCTCGACGCATCTACCGGGGTATGAGACGCGTTATGAAGAACTTGCGGCACTCGGTATCAATGCGGTGTATTGCATTTCGGTGAATGACGCGTTCGTGATGGACAACTGGGCACGTGATCTCCGCTGTAAAAACGTGAAGCTCGTACCGGATGGTAATGCTGATTTCACACGCGGAATGGGCATGCTCGTCGAGAAACGAAATGTCGGATTTGGTGAACGATCGTGGCGCTATTCGATGCTGGTGGATGATGGCGTCATTACGAAGCTGTTCGTCGAGCCGGGATTCTCCGACGACTGCTCGACAGACCCCTTTGAGGTTTCCGATGCCGATACCATGCTCGCGTATCTGCGCGGTGGAACGAAATAATACTTTTTGCCGTATGGCGCAGCAGTCGCAGACGAAAATATTTTTTGAAGGAATAGCGCTCGCGGTCGTCTTGCTCTTTCCTGTGGCGGCGATCATATGGGTTGTGACGACTCAAAATAGTACGACAGCGCCCGCACCGGTTGTTTCCGCTCCGGTCACCGCCGCACAACCGGCAGGAATTCCCGCTTCCGCAAAAATTACGCTTGATAATCCGAATATATTACCGCAATCAATCTCGGCAGGACAGATCGTTCCATTCTCATTCACGCTCGCGAATACCGGCGCGGCTACGGGATCGTTTTCGTACAAAGTGTATGTCGTGTGGAAAAGTGGCGAACGAGATGTTATTGATTCAAACTCCGTGTCACTTAACGCCGGTGCCTCGACGGATATTTCCGAATCACTCAAATTCGAAAGTGCATCTTCCGCGGGACAAATTTATATACAGACGATCAATTCGGCACAGAGTATCAATTTCTCTCTGCCGAGATAATGTGCGGCTGAAAACCCGACTTGTCGCCCGCTGAAATATTTTTGTTGCGGAAAAACTCACCCTGCTCAAACAGTTTCCGCCCAAAAACATTTCAGCGGGCGGGGTTTTCAGATGATTGACTAGACGCCGCTGTTTAGCAGCGCACGTGTACCGGGGCCGACGTAGCCGAATTGGCTAAGACCATGGAGCTTCTGATATTTTTTCACCGCGGCTTGCGTGAGCGCCCCAAAATGACCGTTGATCGGACCGGTATAGATACCGTCGGTAGTCAGACGTTGTTGCAGTTGTGTAACATCAGTGCCGGTCGATCCCATACCGATAAAATTGACGAACTTGTATGCGATAACGGATGGCGCAGTTGCCGTTGTGGTCGTGGGAAGTGTCGCGACACCCGAACCGGTCACCGTAAACGTTGGAACGATGAGTATGTTGCTCGCATAGCCGCCGTAATCCGTCACGGTAATGGTGCAATTACTATGCGTGCCGTTCGCGAGTGCGGTGAAGGTGACACTGTTATCGCCTTGGACTGCGGACAAGACAGGGCTTGCACAATCTCCGCCGTAGGTGATCGTGCCGTTCTGCGGTGAGTAGAATGTGAAGATCGGCGTTGCGGTCGTCACGACTGACGGCACGGATGTCACGGTTGAAATGGTAAATGAATTCGTGTTGATCGTTTTTTCGACATCAGCACCGGAGGCGGGTGCACTGACATTACCGGATGAATCGACAATCGTGACGCCGCTGATTTGCAGCGGATACGAGGTCATCGTATTGCCGGATTGGACGGTGTAGGTAGCACTATAGGTCGCACCGCCGTTGCCGGTCGACCAGGCGAGCGGGACACCGTCGTATGAGCCGGAGACAGTCGCATTTGGCGTGGGACTCGCGAGCATCAGCACGAAGGTGATGGTGCTGCCGACGGTAAGTGCACCGGACGTGTTGGCGTTGGAGGTGATAGAAACGATCGAGGGGCCATTGCCGTTGCCGCCGAGGGTGAATGATGCATGGCCTTGGTTGCCGGAGAGATCGGTAAACGTCACTATGATCGGTAGGAGTACCTGATTATCACCGCTCGCTACGGTATAGCTCGCGGTATACGGGCCGGTGCCGGAACCCGAGACAGAAACGGAGTGATTCGCGACCGTTGCTGAGACGTTCTGTACCTGTTCGTTCGTATAAAAGGTGATCGTGATCGTGTCACCGGTGCCTTGGACGGTACCACCGACATCGTTGCTCGATACGGAAATTGAACTTAAAAGCGGTGATTGACCGTTGAGTACAGAAATGGGACCGCCGCCAAAATTATAACCATTACTTACACTGACGACGGTCGATGCGATCGTCATGCCGCCGGTCGCGCCGGTAGTGAACGGTGTGCCCGCGAAGGTGAGCGTAATGACACTTGTCGCGGAGCCGGAAACGGAGCTCAAACTCGCTCCCGAGAGACCGCCGGTGAAGTTGCTGTAATCATTGAGTGTCGTGTAGACCGGTTCAGAATAGGTGATGACGACGGTGTTTGAATTGGTAATGCGGGCTGATTGGAGGAGTGGTGTCGCCGCGGAAGCAAAAAGCGGCACGGCGACGAGTGTGAACGACAAAGCGGCGAATAAGGGCACAAAAACGTTGCGTTGAATTCTCATATGAAATAATACAATTAACGTCGAATGATACTTACAGTGTATCACTCGATTGGAGCATTATTCGCTCTCGGCCACGAAGTTATTCCTTGCGCGCTAGAACGGCGACTAATGCGAGTGCAACGAAGACGGTCAAGGCCATCCACGGAATCGTCACAAAACCGAATTCAAAGACGAGACGGATCGCACAGTCATTGGACGCATCGCACGGGATGAGCGATCCGGACGGAAGGATCTGCAAGAGATGCTGATAGAGCGAGACGGTACCGCCTAAGATCGAAAAGACAATCACATAATCCGCAATCTCCGCTACGCGCTTACCCTTGATGAGCGTGATGAGCGCGGTAATGGCGGTCGGATACATGAAGATCCGCTGCCACCAACAGAGGACGCATGGTGTGAGCAGCGCCGCATATTGCATGAACATGGTGCCGGCGACTGATCCGGCCGAAAGCAGAAAAATCGCGAGAAGCCCGTAGTGCTGCGCGAATGATCGAATCGTCGCGTTCCACTTCGTACTAAAAAGTCCGACGATGCATACGATGATAGCGACGTCGAGCACTACGATACCGAGTGCCATGAGTACGATAAATGCGTGCATCATACGATTATCAGTTTATTTTGAAGTGGAGGTAGCGACGTTCGATGTTGAAGATGCGAGTGCCGCATCAAGATCCTTCTGAAAATCCGCAAGGCTTTGAGGATTGGGGATCTGCATGTTGTTGATGAAGAATGTCGGGGTGTGATCGATCTGCGCGGCATTACCAAGCGCGAGGTCGCTCTGAATGCGCGCTTTCACGGCGGCCGAATTGATATCGGTATCGAATTGCGTGACGTTGATACCGATCGATTGCGCATAGCCGTTGAAATATTTGCTGATGACATCCGAGGGAGTCAGGTTCGTATCGGTACTCCATTCGTTTTGCTTGCTATACAGAAGATCATGCATTTCCCAATATTTGCCCTGAAGATTCGCCGCCTCAGTCGCTTGTGCGGATATCATTGCAAACGGATGGATCTGATAGAGCGGGAAGTTGCGGAAGATGAAGAGCACACGATCGCCGTATGATTTATAGAGCTGTTGGACGAGCGGTTCGTATTGTCCGCATGCGGGGCATTCGTAATCGCCGTACTCGATCATGGTGACTTTTGCGGTCGTGTTGCCGCGCATATGATCGGTCGATGTAGCGGCAGACGTCTGTGTTGCGGTGAATCCCGGTGTACTCGACGATCCGCTCCCGCCGGAAGAGACGACTGCGGCGATGATAGTAATGATGATAATTACGGCAATGAAGATGCCCGCTACCCATAATTGGGTCTTTTGTTCGTGTGTCATGTCGCTCCATAGTAGTTCACCAGCAGCGAAATAACAACCCGAAAACTGCAAAGCTCAGAGCTTGGTAACTTCGGAGGGTAATTCGCGCATGGCCCCCATCATGGTGCCCATGACGCACCGTAAGGTTTCGCCTTACGAATCTGGACAAAAATAGCCCCCAGTTATACACACCTCACCATCCCTAAACTTAAAGTAATCGTATGGATTATATGTCATAATTACGGGCATGAAATCCGGGAAATCCTTGCGGGGGGGGGGTACTCTCATAGTTGGTATCGTGATCCTCACGACGGGGATGCTTTCCATTCCGTACACGACGAGCGCAATCACTGTACCGGTCAATGCACCATCTATACAACCGGTCGTCGGTTCTCTTTGGAAGAATATTGACGGATTCGTCAAGGGTGCCGAAGCGATCATTGCGTCGATCGAAACGACTATCGGAAACATCGTCACGGGTGGCAGTACTTCCAAAACATATACTGCCTCAGTCTCTACATCAATTGCGCCGGTCACACTGCCGGTGCACGCGACGAAGACACACCAAATTACAGCACCGACTGCCACCGCATCAGTCACCTCACCATCGGCGCCAATCCCGTCACCGACCCCTCTCGGCTCCCGTATCACCACCACGGCACCATCAGAAAACATTCTTGCGCTCCAAAGCGAGCTCTCACAGCTCACCATGGGCATCCAAGGTCTCACCGCATTCCTCGCGACGCAGACTCCCTCCGTACAGATCGAGAGTCAGATCGCCTCATTGCAATCTGCGCTTTCTTCACAAAGCTCAAATCAAAGCTACAGCGCAGCAGCCTCCGTCCCGCTCGGCGGCGGCTCATCCAATACCATCGCGCTCGCAAGTGCGATCGATCAACTTTCCGGAACGGCGATCACCAACCCTTCGATCACCGGCGGTTCGATCACCAACACATCATTCTCCGGCGGTCCCGTTGCTGCAACGTCACTCTCCGGCACGACCCTTTCTGCCGGAGCGTCATCACTCGCGACGACCACGATCACCGGCGCCGTCATCGTAGGTGGCAACATCTCCGGAGTAAATCTCACACTCTCCGGATCACTCACCGCAGGCCTCTTAAACGTCGGCGCACTCGCCTCCGGCGGTGCCGTCGTCGCCCCGTACTTCACCGCAACATCGACCACCGCCACCTCATCGTTCACTGCACTCTCAGCGAATGGCAACACGACGCTCGCCACCACTACGATCACCGGCGGCTTAACGGTCAACGGCACTTCGACTCTCGGATCGCTCAGTGCAGGCAACACAACGCTCGGCAACGCGACCTCAACCAACCTCTTCGCCTCTCTTGCCAACTTCACGACCGGACTTTTCAACTCGCTCACGGCGTCAATTGCAAACATCACCGGATTGACGGTCACAAATAGCACAACAACGAATTCGACGAGTACGAATTCCTACATGACAAATCTTATTGCGACCAATTCGACTTCGACGACCCTTTACTCTGCTTCCGCTGTCATTCCTTCACTCACCGGAACATCAGCGACATTCTCGGTAGCCACTTCTACTAATTTCTTTGCAACCATTGCATCAAGTACCAATCTCTTTTCCACCAACGCATCAATAGCGAATGGTTCTATCGTTTCGCTCATCACTACAGGCGCGACATCAACAAATCTCTTCGCCTCTCTTGCCAACTTCACGACCGGACTTTTCAACTCGCTCACGGCGTCAATTGCAAACATCACCGGATTGACGGTCGCCAATAGCACGACGACGAATGCAACAACAACCAACCTTTACGCGTCATCAGCCACGATACCGACGCTCACCGCAAGTAACGGTTCTATCACTTCGCTCATTACCACCAATGCGACCAGCACCAATTTATTCGCGACGACCGCATCGAGTACAAATCTCTTCGCCACCACCGCACGCTTCGGTTCGCTCACGCTCGGCACGCCGCTCTCAGTCGCCAACGGCGGCATGGGCACGACCACATGGATCACCAATTCTATCCCTTACTTCAACGGCACCACCTTCACCTCCAACAATGCGAACCTCAACTTCAACGGCACGACACTCACGGCAGGCAACTTCACATCGAACGGCAATGTGTTGCTCGGCAATGCGACGACGACGAATCTTTTCTCCACGACCGCAAGCTCGACCAATCTTTTCTCCCAGAACTCCAGCTTCGGAGTGCTCACCGTCCTCGGCAGCTCAACGCACATCGGTCTCGCGACATTCACTAACGGTCTCCTTTCTCTCGCATCAACAACCATCGGCAACGGTAGCGCGAGTGGCGGGCTCACGGTTTTTGGCAATGCGACAACAACTGGTTCGACGTACCTTGCAGGTGCGCTCACCACAAGTGGCAACGCCTACTTCGCGAGCAAGGTAGGTGTCGGGACGAACACGCTCGGCAATTTCGATTTCGCCGCAGGAGCAGCGAGTACTGCCGTCGTCGATACGTTCGTCGACCAGGGGAGGATAGCGTCGATGAGCGGCGTGGTCGAATCCGGAAACACCCTCTCGCTCATCCAATCCTCTTGCGGATCATATACGGTGACAGGACTCGACGGTCTGACGTATGCCACGGTCTTGGGCGAGGACGGTAACTGTTGGTTCGCGACCAACCTTGGTACCACGCACGTGGCCAGCTCGTACAGCGACTCTGCAAGCTATGGCGACATCTATCAATGGGGCCGCTTGCGCGACGGGCACCAACTCACCACGAGTACGGCGACTAGCACGCTCTCAAGCACTGACAATCCGGGAACGTCAAACTTTGTTTTTGCACCCTCATCTCCCTACGACTGGCGTAGCCCACAGAACAACAATCTCTGGGGTGACGCCAATCGCACCAACAACGTCTGCCCTGCCGGTTGGCATGTGCCGTCGCAGGGGCAATGGCAAACATGGGCGACCGCCGCCGGAGTCGCATCGTGCTCTACCAACTGCCTGCAGGCGCTGTACAATACCAACCTCAAGCTTCCGGCAGCAGGCAGCCGGTACTACTCTTCGGGTGCCCTTAGCTACCAGGGTAGCAGCGGCACCTACTGGTCGAGTAGTATCACCGGTACCAGCGCCTACTACTTGAACTTCAACTCGACTGCCGTCAACCCCGCCCTCAACTACTACCGAGCGTACGGCTTCTCGGTTCGCTGTATCCAGGGTTCTTAAATCCGATTATTTGATTATTTGACTATTATGGCGCTCTATTACACACTACCCGTCTACAAAGCAAGCTACACGCTGGTGCATGTTTTGTTTCGTGCCACGAGCGACTTCTCGCGCGAGTACAAATACACCGTGGGGCAGGATTTGAAACAAGAAGGCATGGCACTCATCAAAAACATCTATCGAGCCAACAGGACTCGGGACAAAGCCGTGGCGCTTGCTGATGCGCGCGAGAACGTCGAGATGATACGCCTCTCGCTTCGACTCATGCAGGATATGGGGCAAGTGAGCTTGAAAAAATTCGTCGAGATAAACCTCGGTGTGGAGAATGTATCCCGCCAGCTCACCGCGTGGGAGAACTCCAGCAAGAGTAAAGGAATAACAAACCCGCCAGAATCGTCTGGACCCGCCAGGGCGCAGGCGAGCGTGCGGAGCGAATCCAATAACCCTCTTGCTCTTGGCAAGGAATATCGTCCGGCAACGGGCGTGTTGTGTAATTCGATATGAAGAAACGCATGACAAATCCAGCGGTTATTATCCCGGCAGCAGGCAACCGGAACAACTCTTCGGGTGCCCTTAACAACCAGGGTAGCAACGGCAACTACTGGTCGAGTAGTATCACCGGTACCAACGCCTACAACTTGAACTTCAACTCGACTGCCGTCAACCCCGCCAACAACAACAACCGAGCGAACGGCTTCTCGGTTCGCTGTATCCAGCATTCGCCCAAAAAAGACAACGGTGACACGACGCTTCTGCTCGCACTTTTCCGCGCGTATTTCGATGCGCGCAAGAACAAGCGCTCCACCGCAAACGCCCTGGCATTTGAAGATAACTATGAGCAAAAGCTCTTTGCCCTGTGCGAAGACATCATTCATCGTCGCTATGTGATCGGGCGGAGTATTTGCTTTATCGTACAGAAACCGGTCAAGCGAGAAGTATTTGCGGCAGACTTCCGGGACCGCATCGTGCATCATCT
This sequence comes from uncultured bacterium, assembly GCA_903854215.1. Lineage (GTDB taxonomy): Bacteria > Patescibacteriota > Minisyncoccia > Phycocordibacterales > UBA2100 > UBA10103. The sequence goes on from CAINVT010000017.1 coordinate 14,347, forward strand.
GCTCTTCAACTACCTCAACCCCATCTTCGAGCCGCACTTCATCGCTGACAGCTACAGCTGTCGCAAAGGGAAAGGCACGTCGGCCGGAATACGACGATTGCAGCATTTTATCCGTTCGTGTTCCGAGAATCATGCGAAGGAATGCTATATACTTAAGCTTGATATCCAAGGCTACTTTATGTCTATGGACAAGAATATTTTGTATACAAAGATAGAACGGGAGGTGCGCGAAGCTCAGAGGATTGATTTTGATGTCGACACGGTACTATATCTGACGCGTCTGGTGATATTTAACGACCCGACCAAAAACTTTGTCGCCAAAAGCCGCCGCGAGGACTGGGTCGGCCTTCCAAAATCCAAGAGCTTATTTTTTGCGCCTTCGGGCACTGGTTTCCCTGTGGGGAATCTTACGAGTCAATTGTTTAGTAATATCTACCTCAATGATTTCGACCACTATATACGTGAAGAGCTCGGTATCGAGCGCTATGGACGGTACGTGGACGATATGGTCTTCGTCGGTACCGATCAAGAAGCTTTGAAATCGCTGGTGCCGCGAGTGCGGGACTATTTGTGTACCAATCTTGGTCTTACGCTTCATCCGAAAAAGATATATCTTCAAAAAGCATTTCGTGGTGTGAACTTTCTTGGTACATACATCAAACCGTGGCGCACGTATGTGGGTCGTCGGACGAAACGCAATCTCTACGCGCGACTCGGAGAATGGAACGCGCGGGTGCAGGAAGGCGGTATGAACGAAGAAGTTCTTGTCGGATTCCTTGCGAGCATCAATTCGTATCTCGGCATGTTGCGGCATTATGATACGTTCAAACTCCGCTCTAAAGCCGCTGCACGCGTGTGCCGCCGGATATTGGACGATGTCGTTTTTTCAAGTGATGTGGTCAAGGGTTCTGCCAAAGCCGCTGCGATGCTCATCTTGTGCGCGGGCATTGCGCTCGGGAGCCCGATGATCGCACTTGCATCAGCACCGTACCTTTCGAGCGGCACGGTAGTCTCCGCCAACTTGCTCGCCAACGAATCGGCATCGAGCATCACCGATTTCTATTACAACCTCACCACGTTGCCGGGCAATTCGAGCGTCACGATACAGTTCAGCAATAATGGCACCAACTGGTATTCCTCGACGGGGACATTGGGCGGCTCGAATATGCTCTCGACATTAGGAGGAACGACCATCTCGCTTTCGGGACTCGGATGGTCGGGCTCGACCTTTCAGTATCGCATTACGCTGAACGCGACCTCCGATCTCACGGCATCGCCGGTATTGAGCGGCGTGCGGCTCGATTACATCCGTGGCGCGGGCTATGAAAGCATGCTTTCGGTGGATAGTGCGAGCGGCAACGTCGAAGTGGGCGGCGGCGGCGGCGCGGGCGGCTCTGCACTCTCGGTGCTCGGCGGTGCGGTCATAGGTCAGGATTATTTCTCGCACACGACGACCAATGGTATCCTCGTGGAAGGATACGCCGGCTTCGGTACCTTTTCGCCCTCATCACAACTCACGCTTGATAACTCGGGCAACGGCAAATTTTTCGAGGCGCTCAATTCAGGTATCGCCTCCGGCAAGGGCGGCATGGTACTCTCGCATTTCTCGGACTCCGGCGGCGGTACCGACGTCACACTCGGGAACAATTATTATCTGAATGGCAGTGGAAGCATTACACGCCAGGATCTCACGAACTCCGGCTGGGATATCGAGCTCAACAATCGCACGGGCTACAACAATTTCGCCCTCAACTACATCAATGTGAGCGGCGCGGCGAGCACATTTCTCACCGTGACGAGTAGCGGCAAGATGGGCGTGAGCACCAGCTCGCCTTCGGCATTGCTTACCGTGCAGGGCTCCGACACCGCTTCGACCACCGCCTTCAACGTCCTCAACGGCAACGGAAACCAGATCTTTGGAGTATATGACAACGGCAATTCCACCTATTCCGGCTCGATCTTCCAATCATCCGACCAACGGCTCAAGACCGGCGTGCAGACGCTCAATGCCTCCTCTACGCTCGCACAGATCATGCAGCTCAACCCGGTGTCATACGTGCGTATCGACCAGCCCGGCACGGGAGAGAACCTCGGCTTCATTGCCCAGCAAGTGCAGCAGCTATTCCCGCAACTCGTTTCCACTTCCACCCCGACCGCGCTCACGCCCACTGGCACGCTCTCGCTCAATTACGAGGGACTCATCTCGCCAATCGTGTCGGCGGTGCAGGCTATCGAGCAGCAAATGACGGCACTTGCCAATACCGTCGCAGGATTTGCGCAACATTTCGTCTCAAATGAAGTCGACACCAACAAGCTCTGCGTGCAGGGCACCTGCGTCACCGGCCCGCAGCTCCAGGCGCTTCTCGCAGCCGCAAATCAGACAAATAGTGGACAGGGAACAGCGGCCAGTGGCCAGGGCTCAGGAAGCGACACATCTTCTTCACGGTCCACTGACCACTCATCACTGCCTACTATTCAGATCAACGGTAACAATCCCGCGACTGTCCAAGTCGGCGCGAGCTATGCCGATCTCGGCGCGACCATCACCGGCCCGCAGGCAGACCTTAATCTCGACATCAAGACCTTTGTGAACGGTGCACCAATGAGTCCCGTCGTCATTGATACGAGTGCCGCCGCGACGGACACGATTGATTACGTTGTCACTGATACAGCAGGGAATACATCAACCTCGACGCGTACGGTGATCATTGAAGCGCCGTCCACCGCGTCTGACGCGGCATCGGCGACTGATGCGACAAGTACCACTGGAGAGTAAAAGACAGCGGTTTTCATTGTGGTATCACACAACTTCTGATACCATTTCCATATGAAATTGAACACAGCGCTTCCGGTGAATATATCGAGACACGGCAGATTATATGTCGCGTATACGCCCGCACTTGATCTTTCAACGAGTGGCAAGAGTCTTGCAGAGGTGAAGCGTCGTTTCGGAGAGATTGTTACTTTGTTCTTCGAGGAATTGCAGGAGGCCGGTACATTGCATGACGTATTGACGGAGTTGGGTTGGCAAAAGCAAACAGGGACACTCTTGTCGAAGTCATCTGCGCCGTGGCAACCACCGCGAGTCACCAATAGCACATTCCAAGTCTCCGTCCCTGTTGCATAATTTTCCCCGCACTATGGCGAAAATCGGGGTCATTCACTGGAAAAAGTTCGAGGCGTTTTTGCTTGCGCACGGATGTACGTTCAAACGAGAGAAAGGGGATCATCGCATCTATTGGAAAGAGGGGATACAGCGGCCGATTATCGTGCCGCGCGATACGCAGCTTCCTCCCGGGATCATTCTTAACAACTTACGGACGCTCGGTATATCTCGAGAAATGTATCTCAACTTTTTATCAAAGTTGAAATGATCGCCGTTGCTTGACTGATGCGACAAGCACTTCTCAATAGCGGTGTATACTGCAGATGTATGAGGGGTCATGCACAACGATAAAGATTTCGACACATGGAATGATGTCAAGAAACGCTTGGAGTCGAGCGACACATCTGAGATGCTTTTACCGCGTGAACGTGAAGTGTGGATGTGTTTTCTGGGGAAGAATCTCGGATTCGAGCAGAACGGCGGTCAAGGAGATTTCAGCAGGCCGGTACTCATAGTGAAGAAATTCAACACCAAGATGTTTTGGGTCGTGCCACTTTCGAGCAAGCAGAAGGACTACGATTTCTATTTCAACTTTACCGACCCGGCTAGCCAAAAGGTATCTTTGATTCTCGCCCAACTACGCTTAGTAAGCATCAAGCGTTTCAGTCGCGTACTCTACGAGTTACCCACTTGCGATTTTGAGTCAGTCTGCTCGCGTCTGGTCGGCTTTATACAATCGAAGCCCCGCACAGGGCGGGGCTTCTCGGCGCCTTCGGAAACCGAAGGGACTTTACATCAGTAAGTATAACGGAAAGTAGATTAGCGTCAATGGCGTGAAAAGTGCCTGTTAGAGCAAAGCGAAAATGTCATCTTGTGGAGCCCGTGCGATCGTTGCGTGATAGTTCAGGGCTTTTGGTTCCTGCGCCATGGGTGATCGGCGGGCGGTTTCCAGCGCGGTCGATCCTTCATAGACGCGGTCACGCGCGGACGGACGATCCGATCGAGCTTGTTGATGAGTGAGAACATGAGATACGTAT
>CAINVT010000018.1 GCA_903854215.1 uncultured bacterium
CACGATCGAGTCGCTCAAAAAGACGATGATGGAGAAAAATCACCTCAAAGCAGCACAAGAGATGCAGTCCGCCAAGAAGAAATTATTCGCAACAATCCGGCAAAAATGCTAAATTCATTTCGGTTCCATTCTGGTAGTGGAAAATACTATTAGCCACCATCGTTGAAGAAACGTTTTGACCATGCGCCGAATTATACCCTTATTCACAGGGACGAAAAACGGTGTCGGGTACCGTTTTCACAACCTCAACCTCATTTATCCACACCTCTATCCACTCGATATCCCCCGAATCGGGTCTTTCCTTTCATTCTGCACACATAAAAGCATCTGTATGATGATGTGACTGATGCGCCTTACCGTGCGTCGGTCGTCATCAAGGGAGTAGGCAGTAATGTAGACAGCCCGGATGACAGTTCCTCGGATCTATACGGCATGCAAGTGTCGTGAAGCTACGGGAACCGTCGGTCAGAGTAGCGGGGTGAAATGCAAAATACGGGGAGATTATATCAAGACGCACGGAGCAGATCATCGATTTCAAATGACCGAAAAGCAAAGGGCCTCCCGCAATGGAGGCTCTTTGCGTACCGTGATGAGCAAGGCGAAACCTTGCTCAATTACCTTTTTCAAACTGCTCTCGTGCCTTGCGTATTACTTGCGCTCCTTCGGGGTCATTACGAGCCTCAGCAAGCTTCTCCATAGCACGCAACGCGTCGAGATGCGCATCGACATTGTCTTTCTGAGCAGTCTTTTGCTCCTCCAGTGATGGTTTACGCGGCTTCCACGATTCGAAAAGTCCCATGCGGATATGGTATCACGTGATTAAAGGCACCTGGTACTAATTTTTCCTTTTATTTTGTTGGTTGAATAGGGCTTATCACTGCTTGATAGGCGATTTTGACGTCCATTGACGCAGTGGCCAACAACTCCTTTCCATCTGTTTTTTCTGGTTGAGCACTTATGATTTCGTACCGATAGGTCCCGGGTACTGTTACAGGGAATCCTTGGAATTGTGCTCGTAATCGGAATCGTTTGTGGGTGGGTTCCATTTTGATTGCACCCTCACCCTCATGGAGGATTTGGTTCTTGGGATCACGGAGAATGATTTTGAGCTTCAGATCAAAATCAGTCCCTACCTCGTCTCTTTCCCATAGACTCACCACTTGCAAATTGAAAGGAAGGACGGCTTTATCGGGTATCACGCCACCGACCTGAAATGTTATTTCCTCGACTATATCGAAGAGCGACAAAGAATTACTGTCTCTATCTACTGCGGACGATTGAGCGACAATTGTCCACAGATTTTTGATTGTTTCTTTCATACTGGAAAGTATACCCTAATAATCATCCCTAATCTCACTCACGCCTGTTGGTGAACAATGGTCTCATGTAACATATTCCGTCATTACTCCCTCCGCGAGGTTGAGCCTCGCAACACCTCACAAATCTCGCAACAGAATTTCGTGAGCCACACGTACCTCATCGCCGTGTAAATCCCCTTCTTCCCCACTTTCGAGCACACAATCTGCCAGAGCTACGGCTCCTTTTTACCCGAAGTTGAACCTCGGAAACGACTCGTCGTTACCAAAAATTCAAAGCACCCTGGTCGCAGGGTGCTTTGAATCAAAACCCTCAAGAAGATTATTCCTTAGGTTCTGGCATTTTCGCCACGATTGCTTTCATCGCGCCGACAAATTCCAATTCTGCCTTCAGAATCTTCTCCTTCTTGTCCAGCATGGCCTGCTTGAACTCCTTTTTCATCGGTCCGTGCATGCAATGCGAATGATCTTCGCATCCCCCGTCTTCATGTTCTTCATCATGCATATGATTGGTATTACTACTGGTAACCTTTGTCGTCGACCATTACGAATCATTGTAGTGACCGATGGTTAAGGAGGCGTGAGGAAATCCAATTCAAACCTCTCCAGATTGCCCGTGAGATCGCGTCACCTCCCGTTCCCGTACCTCATGTTCATCCATCCCGAAGTGATGTGCGAATTCATGCCAGATGGTTTCGGCGACGACCTGTTCGACCGATATACCGTCTTCTTCTGCAGTTTGTTCGATCGGTCGCTGGTACAGTGTGACCGTGTCTGGCAAGACCATCCCGACACCGTACGATTCGCCGCGCTCGGAAAGCGGAATACCCTTGTACAAACCTAGTAACGTTTCGTTACGCTTCAATCCTTGCGCCCAACGCTCAGCTTCGCTCGGCTCGTCTTCGATGAGAATCGCGACATTCTTGATCTTCTCGCGCACCCATGCGGGCAATCCTTCGTATCCCTTCTCGACGAGCTTTTCGAAATCTTCGCGCTGCATACCGACATGCTACATCAGGAAAAATAAAACGCAGTAGTAGCTGACGAGGCTACGCCTCGTCAATAATGATGACCGTCTCATATGGTAACTTCTTGTTAACTCTGACTTAATGTTCCCCGCATATGCTGAATACATGAAAAAGGATATCCCGATCCATCGTAAAAGCGATGCGCGCGTGCGTTTCCAGGCGGCACGGATGGAGGGGGTGGTGCGCAACATCGGCATCAATCCGGTGCGAAAAGCGAAAAAAGCCGCGAAGTCCGGTGCGGCCGGTTGATACGGTGCGTGCGTTGTATGGCAATCATCCGATATGGCGGGACAAAAAGTTCCCTCTTGAAGTACGGGGTCGCGGGACCTTTGATCTGGCTCATGGCCGTTCCGCTCGTCTTCGCCGACATCATGCTCGAAACCTACCACATCATTTCATTTCCGATATTCGGCATCCCCTATGTACAGCGCTCGCAGTACATCCGCATCTTCGATCGTGAGAAACTTCCCTACCTCAGCTGGATCGAACGGTTCAACTGCATGTACTGCGGTTATGCCAACGGCTGGCTGCACTACGCGTCGGTCATCGCCGGACGGACCGAGAATTATTTCTGCGCTATCGCGCATCTCGAGTCGCGCGGTTACGTGCCGAGCGAGCACGAAAAGTCATTCGCGAAATACGGCGATGAAGCAGCGCTACGTCGCCGCTATGCGTTGCACGATTTGCACTACGGTCATTCAGATCTTCCAGCCGAGTAATGAAAGCATAAAACACACCCATGAATCTCACTCTATAATTGATTTTACTATTAAAAGAGGACCGTCCTGTGGGACGATCCTGATATTGTGCGAACTCAAGCTTGAGTTGTCTGCCCATCAGAAAACCTGACTTGCTTCCATGCCTCAAGCGTGGCCACCATCGCATGAAGGAGAGGTTCATCACTAACCTTCCTGCAACTTAATTCGATCGTCTTCAGATTCTCTTTGTCAAAGCTAAAGCGAAAATCCGAATTCAAATCGAGTATACGAACCACCTGATGAAATAATCTCGGTGTGTGAAAGAGCGAAAAACGCCGACCACGCACCAAAAGATCTTCGATCACAGGTCCCAACAACGGTGCTAGGACGATGTAGAACGCACACTCTGTGGATATACCGCTTGGTATATCGACACAGATTTTCAAGGACGAGCATGCGTCAAGTGGGACTTTTCCCTTAAACCTGACTTCGATCCATGCTCGGAGCACGGTCTCCATTGCAAGAAGGAGCGGCTCGTCACTTGCTTTTCTGCAACTTAATTCTACCGTCTTCGGATTCTCTTTGTTGTAAATAAAGTGAAAATCCGAATGCAAATCAAGGGTGCGAACCACCCAACGAAGTATTCTTGATGTGTGAAAGAGCGAAAAATGCCGGCCATGCACCAAGAGACTTTCAAGCTCAGGTCCCAACAATGGTGCTAGAACGATGTAGGACGCACGTTCTGTGGACATGCCGTCTGGTATCTCAACCTCGACTCTTATAGACGATCGCTGTTCAGGCGCTATGTCTTCATGAAAGCGACCTGACCTCGGCGGCGGTGGCATGAACTTATACGCTACCAACTTCTTCATATTCTCCTTCATCATCGATATCATCGACGAGAAAGTGCCGATACTGGGAGATGATATTGTCATTTGAACTCCCCTTTCCTGATAGAGAGTATACCACACATGTTTTGTTTTGTCGAGCTTTTCACGGGGCGGCAAGAGTAGGCCTAAAACCAGACAAAAAATAGGGGCCGCCCGAGTGTTTCGGGCGGCTCTGAATCGTTGTGGCATTCCTATCACGTAAGAAACGAGTTGCCTGACGTTCTTTTATCCCCCTTCTCATCATTCTCCCGTAATTTTTGCAGCCAGCCGCGGGAGAACAAACGCGGCGCTCATCAAGAGCTGAAAAGCGATGACAGCCAACCCGAGGGACAAGCCGTTACCCTTTTTTCCTTTTTTTCTGCAACAGCACATCGAACACTCCATCTCGCTCCATCGTCGACCGAACGGTTCGGACGACGGTCAGCAAGATCGAGGATCTACTGCAAAGAGATGACAATAGCACCGTGCCCCGTATCGATCTGCGCCGTTCCACCGATGGGATACGTAATCATTGGCGTCGTATGACCAAAATCCACATTTGCGATAACGGGCATATCCCGAAGCGCTTTTTTGGTCTTGAAGATCATCGCCAATTTCTCCTTCGTCATTTCGCTTCCCACCTCGAATCTTCCGACAACTATTCCTTTCACCTGTTCAAACCCGGGCTGATGGATCAAGGATTGCAGATTACGGTCGAATTCAACAGCTGTATCGGCAAGCGCCATGACATCGTCTTCCAGAAAAAGCACCGTCTCATCCGAGAACGATGGAAAATAGTCTGTACCCTGCAACAAGTTGAACGAGCAGAGGTTTCCGCCTCGTATGGTTCCTTTTGCAGATCCTTCGTCGACTATCCACCACCCATCATTGTGCATGAGTTTCCTATTGTCCTGATCTTTGTACCATTGATCATTGCTCCAAGAGTCGCTCGCTACGACATTGACCGGATCAGTTTCCATCAGCGATTTCTTAAAATATTCCACGGTGTAATCAAGCAACTGCTTCTCGCCCAACGTCGAGTAATGCGGACCGGCGTAGGTGACGAGCCCTGTCTTCGCGAAGATCGCGTTGCAGAGCACGGTGATGTCCGAATAACCGCACAGGATCTTGGGGTTGTTTCGTATCAATTCCCAATCAATGCCATCGAGTAATTGGTTGGAATTGTATCCGCCAATAACGGTAAGAATCGCTTTTACATTCTTATCTCTAAACGCATCGTGCAAGTCCTCAAGGCGTGATTCGATGCTCGATGACAGAAAGAGATCAGATTCTTCCACATGCTTACCAAACGACACACGGAGACCGAGCTCTACGAGTCGAGCATTTGCGATGTCTCGCGCCTCTTTGGAGATAATCGCAAGCGACCGCGCGGGCGCGATGACTCGAACTTCATCCCCCGGTGCCAATCTGTGCGGAAATACCTTTTGCATGGTTTCATCATGACACAACTTCAGACTCAACGCCAATGCCGGTGCCAGGCACGCCACTTCTTTGAAAAATGTGTCCTAATGTTTGAATAATCCATCACAATAGCGTAAGGTGCAGAGAGCAACCATTTGATGTGTGGGGGTCAACACATGAAAAGTTCGGAGATACATCAACGTATTCGAGCACAAAGGCTGGGCGCTCGGAAAGTTTTCGACACGAAGGCTGAGCAGATCTTGCGGCGGTCGCTCGAAAGCGGCGAGAATGAATGGATGATCTGGTGCGCCGCAGCCAATCACCCGAACTTACCGTCCCACTTCTTCGGCCCGTTGCTGCAAACGGAAGAATTCACCGTATTACTTTCGCTTGTTCGCTCTCTGCGCGCGCCGAGGGAAATCATCGAGCGGATCGCGGCATTGCCCGTAGAGCCGACGTTCAATCTGGACGATCGCTGGAAAGAGATCCGGTCGATCGCGGTAGAGCGACTCCAGACACGGTATGATTGAACGACGTCAGAAGCGCTACTGGTGACAGTGGCGCTTCTTTTCTTTTGAGACATCGAAAATCGATTGGTTTTCTCAAGCACCCAACACGAGATACAGTCCTAAGATGATCGTGACCGCCGCATAGAGGTAGGCGAACCTTTCGAGATTACTCCACCGTGTCCAGGCATTGACGACCTGTTGCGGGAGAAAGATGATCGCAAGTCCTTTGAGTAAGATAGCCCAACCGAACAGTGTGACGAGGGTCGGGATCGCTCCGGCACCCCACACTTCATGCGAAAGGACGACCAGAAGTCCCCCCAACGTACCGAAAAGTCCTGCCAAAAGCAGCGTCGCTTTGCTCCGCGCCATTTCAGCTACCGCTTCGACAAATTCGCGCCGCTTGAAGAGAAACAGCGCACCGATAATAAGGAGATACCAACCGAATACCTGGGCCAAGAAAAACGTGAGTGGCATACAAGGTTAAAGTTAGCTTGTAATTTCCTACTCACCAGTATACACCTGTAGCGGAGTTCAATGTCTACCTCCTATTTATAAGACACGACATCTTTCTTAATCATCGCGACGATCTCGGGAAATGTTGCGACTTGGAAATGGCCGTCTTTGCTTTTGTAGATCACGATATGCGCATTCGGTAACTTCCGGCGATATTTTTCCGCGTGTGCGACCGGCACAACATCGTCGTCGGCAGAAAAGAGGAGGTGGAGATTCTTGGAATTCTTCTCAAGTAACGAGAGATCGGATTTGAGCTTGAATCCGCCAACGAGATCTTCATTGCTGAACGAGCCATCGAATGGCGGACACACGAGAAATACTGAACGAATATTCTTTGGTAACTTGTTCTCCGACAAATATTTCGCCAGAAATATACCGCCAAGCGATGTACCGATAAGAACGCAGTCGTCCCGCAAAAGCGAAATATGTCGTTCAAAATGGATCTTCCAATCTTCATACTTCGCATTCTCCGAAAGTGGCATCCGTGGTCGTATGATCTCGAAGTTTCGTCCCAATTTTTTATCAAGATATTCGCCGTTCCATCGCACTTTTTTCTCAAGAGAGATCTCCCGTGTTTTCAAGTAGTGTACGTAATCATTCTTGTTTTTAAAGGTCATTCCGCCGTGAATCATAAGGATCTGGGTCTTTTTTTGCATGCTCATATTGTAGCAAACTAAATTTCTCCGCGCGTGATATAATCGAGCAACGGGGTTTTCTCATTACAAGTTTAGTTGAATACCTATGGATACACATAACAACGAAATGGAGGCAGATCAGGCGTGCCAGTGCGAAGGCGGCTGCCATTGCATGGGCATGGGCGGAACGCATCATGGACGTCGCCTCCACCGGGCAGTTCGCGCACTAACGGCGGTTATCGTCTTGATCTTCGTCTTCTGGTGCGGATTCCAATTCGGCGAAATGCGCGCATCGGTCGGTTTCGGTCACAGCTACGGCTACGGCATGATGCAGAACGAGGGTTACGGCATGATGGGATATGGCGCACGTGGTGCAACGATCACGACCTCCACTGCAGTTCCTGCAACAGGAGCTGGTACGGTAACCATTCAAGGACAGGCGGCTCCGATTGGACCGAACGTACAATAATTATTCTCTGTTAGTCTCCTCGCAAAAACTCCCTTCGGGGAGTTTTTGCATACGAGCTCTCTTGCAAATAGAGTCGTGTATAATGCGAATCCTATCAATAACAATTATTCATCATGATGAAACTCTACACGTGGACGACACCGAACGGCTATAAGGTTCCGATCATACTCGAAGAGCTCGGGCTCCCCTACGAGATCGTGCCGATTGACATCAGCAAGGGGGCACAACTCACGCCGGAATACATTGCGGTCAATCCGAACCATAAGATTCCTGTCCTCGTTGATGATATGGAAATCGGCGGTACGTTCACGCTTTCCGAATCAGGAGCGATCCTCATCTACCTCGCAGAAAAGCACGGCGCACTTCTTTCGAAAGAAGCTCCTGAACGATACACACAAATCCAATGGCTCATGTTCCAGATGTCGGCCGTCGGTCCGATGTTCGGTCAGGCGAAACATTTCTCAGTCTATGCGCCAGAGCGGATCGAGTACGCAATTAAGCGTTATTTCGATGAAGCGAACCGCCTCATGCATGTGCTCGAAACACGACTTGCACGTGTACCGTACCTCGGCGGCGAATATTCGATCGCTGATATCGCGACATGGCCGTGGATCCGATCTGCTCACGAAGCGCACATCATCGACATCGAAGCTTTTCCCAACATTGCTCGCTGGTATCACACAATAGAGAGCCGGCCTGCCGTTGTGCGCGCCTATGAACGTCTTGATCGAGAGACCAAGGGTGATCCGGCTGTATGCATTCCAAAATTCGATGACGACGCCTCGTTACAAAAATAATTCATCTTCAAAAAATATATGTGGTTCTCAAATCCCATCCCCTCCGTTCCTGTTGCTGAAGCAGTCGAAAAAATTAAGGCTGAAAATGTCGCGCTTATCGATGTCCGCACACCATCTGAATACGCGAATGGTCACGCGGCCGGCGCTCGCAATTATCCGCTCGGTGATATGAATGAATCGCAAGCCGAAGCGTTAAAAAAGTTCAAGGAAGTCTACGTGATCTGCCAATCTGGCGGCCGCAGCGCTACCGCCACAACCAAACTTCGTGCAGCAGGTGTCGAAGCGATCAATGTCGCCGGCGGTACCTCAGCATGGCACGCAAGCGGCTTGCCGATGAGCTAGTCCATTTTGCCCCAAGTTGCGCCGCTACAAACTCCGAACCAATCAGGTCTTTGATCTTAGCTTGAGATATTCACCTCGGCTCATGTATGTTTTTGAATCTGCCTTGTCGGTAAATACGATACCATTCAAATGGTCCATCTCATGTTGAATCACCCTCGCAAGAAGGTCATGAGCCATAAGTTGGAAAAGTTTTCCGTTCTCATTCACAGCCTCAACGGTGACTGTTGCAGGACGTTTAACCATACCGAAGAGATTCGATGTCGCGACACTTCCGCACCCTTCCCACCCCATCGTTGTTTTTTTGGAGACGGATATGATCTTCGGATTGAGAAAAATGCGCAATGGGTCTGAATTTTTTACACTATCACCCTTCCTCAGTCTCGTCTTCCTAATTTCAGTTACGAAAATCCTGACACTCTTGCCGAGCTGGGGCGCGGCCATCCCTACGAGCTCATGGTGACGCATCGAGTCAATGAGATCTGCGATAATCTTCTTGTTGGCCGTAGAAATCGGTAACGAAACCGTCTGGGAACGAGCCCGGATGACTGAACTACCTACCTGTGCGGCGTTCTTTTTGATCATTGCGTCAAACAGTACCAAATAAAGGCGAAAACATCGAGCTGTGACTGAATCTCCGCAGGTTAAACCTGCGGAGATAGAAACGTCATCACTACAGTACGATTATAGTGGAGCTGAGAATGTCGAAACTCAATCTTGAGGTTGGAGTTGGTACAATCACTTGTTTTGAAAGTTGTTCGTATAGCATGAGTATTAATTATCATCTCCGTGTCCTTCGCTGTAAAGCCGACGACGCACCCCCTGTTTGACCGTCGTTGGCGTTGCTACAGATTTCGGAGCGGCGGTTGTCGTCGCAATACTCGTTTGTTTCGGAGTTGTTGCTACAACGGTGCTTTGGCCTCGTGCCGGTTGCGCCGCCTCTGACGTGTGCGGTTGATAGGTGTAGTCAAGGTTTCCCTTCTGGCTCAATACATTCGCACTGACGATGAGCCCGATCATGAAGATCGTGCTCGCTACGAATATTCCGTTCTCGCGGAAGAACGATTCCATACCTTATACGAACCCCGGGAAGAAGTCGCTCTTGATCTTGAAACGCGATATACCCATTTCGATGAGCGTGTGTTTGAACGCTTCAACCATCGCGCGCGGGCCCGAG
>CAINVT010000019.1 GCA_903854215.1 uncultured bacterium
CTCTGCTCCGCGGGTAGGATTCGAACCTACGACCAACCCGTTACACGTTATCCTTTTGTTGTCCAAAAGGGGTGGACTATATCATCACCGGCTATTTCTAGTGACGGTGCAAGGCGCTTCCCGTCGCACAATGTGCGAAAGTACTCCCGTTAGGGATAGTCTCTGAACCTGCCGACGTTAAAGCTTTGGCAGGCAAACCTTCCTAAGTTTCCTTAAGGGCTTGCTTGCAATCCATAGCTTTAGCGAAGGATTGGATGCTGATTACCCTCGGCTTTACGTTAGGGCTTCCAGCAGTTCACCTTGTTTACATGCTCGAATTTCTTTGAGGCAGCTGCGTAACGCCATCGTGCACTTCGCTGTGGCAATTCGCACAAAGGAGAATACATTTATCAAGCTCGGCTTTTGTTTTCTCCCATGATCTGGTAATTCCTCTCACGGAGAGACCGAAGTCTTTTTGAGAAGGATCACGATGATGGAACACTAAAGCCCAGATGCTTTTGTTGTATCCGCACAATGCACATTTGCCACCGCCATACTCGAGAGCCATCTGACGAATCTTTCGACGTCGTGCAGCGACGGCTTACTTCAAGTATTCAGCTCGATCTGCGTAGGTTCGCATGTCTGGTATGCACACTTGAGTATACCATTCATGCACGTACCACAGCGGGCCGCTCTACCACTGAGCTACCGCGGAATATTTCTTACCAAAGATCACATTCCGACAGGCATTCAAACGTACCGCGGAATAGGTACGAGTATACAGAACAATGGCGAAAATCCAAAGCGGTGGGGCCCGAGTTCAATATAGAAGTGCACAGAAGGTACGTTAAAAGTAATGTATCTTCCATATGGCACAGAAGAAACGGGGACACCCTCGTACGGTCAAGCGGTACAAGCATTTAACAGTCTTTGAGCGAGCCCTCATCGGCCAGAAGCACCGGGAAGGCCTCCACGTAGAGAAGATCGCGCAATTGGTGAAGCGCGACCGCAGTACCGTCATACGGGAAATTGTGAGGAATGGATCGGGGCCGCAGCTCGGATACCGTCCAGAGTTTGCCCACACCAAGGCGCTGCATCGCCGTGCCCGCCGCGGCGTCCGCCCGCGACTCAAGAGCGCGTTCACCAGAGCGTATGTGGCAGCGAAGCTCAAGCTCGGATGGTCGCCGGAGCAAATATCGATACGGCTGCCGATCGACCATCCGGGGCAAACTATTTCACCGGAGGCGATATACCAGTTCATCTACGCGTCCTTCAGCAACATTGGTACGGGAAAAGTACGAGCCGGCCACGAAGATTTGCGCGTGTACCTCGCTCGCCGCCACAAGAGACGCGAGAAAAAAGGCTTCAGGGCTACACAAAAGCTGTACCAGACGCCGTTGCCATCCATCGAAGGCCGGCCTGCAATCGTCGACAGAAGAAAAGAGGTCGGCCATTGGGAAGATGACACCATTGTGTCGCGAGAAAGCACCGATCGCCTGAAAAGCATCAACGAACGGGTGTCGGGAGTCGTGCTCTTGGGGAAAATGAAAGACGGGAGTATCGCGGAATCAAATCGCGTGGTGATCGAGCGACTGTCACAACTGCCCGTTGATATCCGCAAAACACTCACCCGTGATCGGGGCGGCGAGAATCGCGGGTATCTTGCAATTCAAAAGGAGCTCGACATGACTTGCTACTTCGCGCACGCGTACTGTTCGCAGGAGCGAGGCTCGAACGAGAATCTGAATGGCCTCGTCCGTCGTGTGTATCCGAAGAAAACAGACTTTCGTTCGGTGACCGATGCTGATCTTCGACAACTTGAGTATCGTTTGAACACGCGGCCGCGCAAACGACTTGGCGGCAAGACGCCGCTGGAGGTATTATTCGAGCGTACTGGCTGTGCACTTACTTATTGAATGTAGCTCCCGGACATTTCGTAGTACATTTGCCGGCATTATGGCAAAACAATCTATCGATCTGGTGAAGTTCGTCCTTGAGCGC
>CAINVT010000020.1 GCA_903854215.1 uncultured bacterium
GTTCCGCGTAAGGATTGCCTGCATCGCAGGCGACACCTTAAAGATGTTCGTGTAGTTGGCCGACTGCAACGCGAGAAGCTGTATGCCTCATACCGTAAAGGTAGCAACGGCCAAAAATCTGTCAACCGACTCTCCACATCACAAAAAAGAAAATCCCCGGGACAACGAACGTCCCGGGGATATGAAAAACAACATGTTGCCGGAGCTTTCAGACTTGGTTCCGTGCAATCAGCTTGTTGAGAGCAATAAGATACGCTTTGGCAGACGCAACGAGTGTGTCCACGTCTGAAGCGACGGCAGTAAATGTCCTGTCATTTTCTTCGAGACGCACCGTGACCTTTGCCGGCACATCGGTTCTCCCTCCCGCGATCGAGTGCACTTGATAGAGCCAGAGCTCTGCCGTATGCGGCACTAATTGCTTGATGGCATTGAAGATTGCGTCGACTGGTCCGTTGTCGCTCATGTGCACAATGGATTTATGCATACCGTCGATATCGAGCGTCAGTTCGGCACGTTGTGGTCCCATCGTTCCCGCAATAACCCGCAACGATACAAGCCGGATGCGTTCGCGGTGTTCCGTTGATGGTCGAACACACACCATCGTATCGGAGCCGTTGTCATGATTGGTATCCGCAGCTATCGTCATGATGTCCTCCTTAGACACTTTGTTGCGACTCTCTTTTGAACCTTCAAAGAACAACGAGAGAGGCCCTTCGCTTTTGGTGAAGGGCCTCCTTGTGTCTATATTTTGGGGAATCTAGACACAAGCAGAACCTCCACCGAAGGTGGTAAGGAGGAGACCGAGCCCGCCCGAACGACTGGCGTCGTCCAGTCGGGCGGGAAGGAGTTCTGTGTTGCTCTGCTTATAATTCATAATGATGATAGTATCCGTATGCAAAAAAGTGTCAAGCAAAAGAAATCACCCGCCCCGACGTCGCGGAGCGGATGATGTGCGTAGAATAACTGATATTCATCGGATTTTGTCTTCTCCGAACAGGCGTAGAAAACCTGAGTGAGTCATGACGAGGGCGCCAGACTCTCTCAATTTCACGAGAGAAGCGAAGCCGGGATCCGAGTCGTCCTGAACGTAGCCGAGCCGTACCAGTTCTCTGTGGAACTCATCGAGTTCTTCAGTCGTAAAACGTGGTTTTGATTCCTTCGCGTCGCTCATATTCTTTCTCACCAAAGAACAATGTGGACCGAATACATGATGCATCCGTCCGGGTTTCCATTCACCACCGTGGCGTCATGGCCCGGGATCGCATCACATAGATGAGGCGATTCCGGACCACGACGCTAGATAAGATACCGGAACAGCGGACTGTCGCTCTTCAACAATTCGTACGACATGCCGATTTTATCCATTCGCTTCAAGAGAGGGGCGAGGTCTTCGCACTTCCCAAGCTCGATGCCGACGAGCGCGGGCCCGTTCTCGCGGTTATTCTTTTTCACGTACTCGAAGAGAGTGATGTCGTCGGTGGGACCGAGTGCGTCGTTGAGAAAATTACGGAGCGCACCGGCACACTGCGAGAAATTAACGATGAAATAATGCTTGAGTCCGCGGTAGACGAGGCTGCGTTCGATAACTTCGGGGTAGCGACTGATGTCGTTGTTGCCGCCGGAGAGAATGCAGACGACTGTCTTTCCCTGCAATTTCTTGCCGAGTTCATCAAGCAGCGCGACAGACAAAGCACCCGCCGGTTCAGCGACAATGCCGTCACGCTGGTAGAGCTCTATCA
>CAINVT010000021.1 GCA_903854215.1 uncultured bacterium
CCCCCCCCCGCAATGATTTCATATTTGTAATTATGGCATGCTACCCCCCCCGATGGCTTTTGAAATGGGGATAACTTGATGGGGATATTAGTGGTCGAAGCGCGAGGAGGAAACTCGCTCTCGCAATACTCTGTAAAGAGCTGGGGCTTTACAAAAAAATGCGATACGTAAACACTTGACGGTATTCTTAATGTATATACAATTGTATATATGACAACACCAACGAAACAGGTCGTGCAATGGGGCAACAGCTTGGGGGTACGGATACCTAAGGATGCGGCTGCACGCGCGGGTATTGCCAAAGGTTCCTCGGTACGCATCGTCTCCGAACCCGGGAAGCTTGTACTCTTCACACTATCTCCCGAAGAAACGCGAATCCCCCAGTATTCGCTCAAGAATTTGTTGCGCGATGTTACTCCACAAAAACACAGAGACATAGAATGGCTCGATGCAACGCCGGTCGGCAAAGAAGAGATCTGATTCGCCATGAAAAAACAAAAAGTGGGCAAGAAGTCGTATCTGCCGAAGCGCGGTGATATCGCATGGATCAATCTGAATCCAGTACTCGGACACGAGCAAGCGGGTCGACGGCCGGTCTTGGTCGTGAGCAACCGATACTTCAACAAGGCTACGGGGCTCGCGATCGTTGTACCGGTGACCTCGAAAAAGAAGGGGTACGCCATCGAGGTACCTATCGAGAGCACAGAGGTCACCGGAGTAGCACTCGTCTCCGGTGTGCGTTCGATCGACTGGCGAGCACGAGCACTTTCGTACGCCGACGCATGCCCGCAAGACGCATTGCGCTCCATCCAGGGAATGTTGATCACTTTTATCGCGAGTGAGGAGTAATAGAGTACGCAAAAATCGAGCATTTCATTCTTATTCCGCAGGGTTAACCTGCGGGGGGTCACCAGTCGATCACGACAGTCTCCCCTGCTGCGGGCACATGCGCTTCGCATCCGATAAAATCATTGATGCGTTGTGAAAGAAATAATTCTGCTTTCGGTTCGCCCATCACGACGAATACTTTCTCAAGTGAATCCCCTGCTTGCTCGACGAATGCGAGCAGACCATCGCGGTCTTTGTGACCGGAGTACCCGGTGAGCATGCCGATGGAGGCGCGAACTTGAACCGTCGTACCGTCGATCTGGACTTTCTTTTGGCCATCTGCAATACGCCTCCCCAGCGAGCCTGGTGCCTGGTAACCGACGAACAATACTGCAGCTTTCGGGTCGGGTAGGTACCGCGCTTCGTGAGCCCGAATACGACCACCTACCGACATACCAGCACCGGCGATGATGATCTTCGGATCGGGTTTTTCGTGGATATGGTGCGATTGTGCGACATCTTTGATGACATGCAGATTCTTGAATGTAAACGCATCCTTGCCGCCTTCGAAATGCGCCTGCGCGTCTGGATTCAAAAGATTCTCGTAGGTGCGATAGACCTCGGTGACCTTGATCGCAAGCGGCGCATCGAGATAGACATCGATTGGTTTCATTCCCTGCCTGCCGGCAGGCAGGCCTCCTTCGACCATCTTGTCGATCTCGAAGAGTAGTATCTGCGTACGTTCGATGGAGAATGAGGGAATGAGTAAGGTGCCGCTGCGTGCACGTGTCGCCTCGATCGCGCCGCGCAAAACAGCATCACGCTCGTCGCGATCTTCATGCAAGCGATCACCGTAAACGCTTTCCATCACGATGTAATTCGCTCCTGCGGGACTTTCGGTATCATTGAGCAACGGCTCTGGAGAATTACCCAAGTCACCAGTGAAAATAATGGTTCTCCCACCGCGTTCGACGCGGACCATCGCCGAGCCGAGGATATGTCCCGCGTCAAGCAGCTCGACGTGTGCACTGCCGATAGAGAACGGCTCGTGATATTCATGCGTCTGCCAGAGTGAGAGTGTCCGCTTCACATCTTCTTTTTCATACAAAATGGCGCAACCGTGGCGCTCGGCATCGGTGCGCATCACCGTGATAGCATCATCAAACATGAGCGAAGCGAGATCACGCGTGGCTGCCGTTGAATAGATGATACCTTTGAATCCGTCGTGGACGAGTTTGGGAACGCGGCCAATATGGTCGGCATGCGCGTGGGTAATGATGAGGACGTCGATCTCAGATGGTTTATAGGCGAATGGCACGCTGTTCGGATCGTTACAGACATGCTGCTGAGCCCCATGTGGAACAAACTCGCGTTCTACCGCACCGCAATCGACGAGAATCTTGGTATCTCCACTGTCGAAAAGAAAATTGGCGCCCGTCACCGATCCTGCGCCACCGTAAAAGGTAATGGATGCTTTGTTGGTCACATGGTTTATTCTAACACAGACCAACCAAAGGAGACTTTCAAAATCAGATGCAGCCTTAGGAAGATGAGAAAAATATCATGAGGCGTATCGGTGATACGATGAATGATATTTTTGAGACTGTAAAATAAAGTGTGTCTGGCACACGGGCGTAAGTCCCTTAAAAAGCCGACA
>CAINVT010000022.1 GCA_903854215.1 uncultured bacterium
ATCACCTCAAAGCAGCACAAGAGATGCAGTCCGCCAAGAAGAAATTATTCGCAACAATCCGGCAAAAATGCTAAATTCATTTCGGTTCCATTCTGGTAGTGGAAAATACTGAACTGCCGCATCTGCGGCGATCGCGAATATATTGTTATCCGAGCATTTGTCCGGCCTGCTCTTTGATCATTGATTCGATGCGGCCTTCAAAAAGGCGTAGCGCGAGCGGGAGTTTGGCATAGAGATCAAACGCCTTATCCTTCACCTCAAGCGTGCCGGAGATGTGTTGTTTCTGTGCGGTAAACGCGAAGTGAAGTGTATTCTCTTCCCATTTTTCTTCAACATCAGTGAGATGATCGGCAAGCTTCGAACGTGATTCGTTCAAGACTTTCCGGACGCGTGTGACGGCTTCTATTTGAGAATATGTGTGCGGAATCGAGACTTGCATCGCTTCTTTGTACTACATTTTGTATCGGCGAGCAACGTATATGGGGGTAAACCCTCACACCCCCACTTACCAGCAAAACGAGGTGCCGCAGAACAGTGCGATTTTTCTGGCGAGGACTGTTTGAGGCCGGTACCCAGGCCGAGTTCCGCAGACGAAAAAATCGCACTGTTCTGCGGCACCGCATGGGGTACGATTCACTAACACCATTTCCTTGATTCCATTCCCTTTCATTGCATAACACCGTATTTCTGATATTCTGAAATGCATGAAAACAGTGCAGTTGCAGCAACGCGGCGTTATTACCCTTCCCAAGCGCATGCGTGATGCACTCGGACTATCCGAGGGACAGTCACTCTCAATTCGCCAAGAACATTCTTCAATCATTATCGAGCCGCACCATGATGTTGACCCGCATGTCATTGCCGCCGTACGAGATGGCTTGGACGACCTGAAACACGGACGGTTCGTCTCTTTCACTTCTATCCCTGAATTCAAAAAGAAGATGAAGGCGAAATATGGAAATACGGTTGACTGAAAAAGCTCAGCAACAATTCCTCGCCTTACCGAAGGTGTTACGACGCAAGACAGAAAAGCAATTCGGCTATCTGCTACGCGACTACCGTCATCCATCGCTCAAAAGCAAAAAATACCATGAAGCAACCGGCGAGTTGTGGCAAGCGCGCATCGACGCACAGTGGCGCTTCTATTTTTTCATTCAACATCCCGCATATATCGTCGTCGCGATCATCGCGCATCCGAAGTAACCAGCGGTGTATTTTGATCGACTTAGAACCTGTCCTGTCGAAGCCGGTACCCGACACCGATTACACCTCGCCATGCGAGGATTATTTCGTGTATCGTTGGTAACAGACTATGTTTTGGAAATGGTGACCCCATTTCTCATTCCTTCCTCATTTCCCCAGTTATCTTATTTGAGCGGTTGCCACTGCGGAAACTTGTTTATGCAGTTAGGCCTCGTTCATACATACTATGCTCACTGCGGTGAGCATTAAGGACGTGGCACAAGGGCGACTGTCACAAATAACGGGTACATTATTTGTGGAAGAGCCCTTAGTACCACGTCGATGTACCGCTTCCGGTCAGAGGAAATGGTGATCCGAGGAACTGCGGAATGCGATACGCGAGGAGATCCCAAAGCGCTTTATCAGATGCAGGAATTTCGCGCAGATAATCGAGTGGTGATCCACCTCCCGCCGCAACAACACCATAGGTGACCATACCAAGATGTCGTGCGATGTACACGGCGCGTGAAATGTGAAAGTCCTGTGTGACGATGGTGGCAGAGCTTGCATGGAACACGCGGATCGCACGGTACATGCTGCTGTAGGTATCAAAACCGGCATGATCAAGGAAGATATCCTCGGCAGGAATGCCGGCCGCCGTGAGATATCGACGAACCGGTGTGACTTCATCGTGATTGAGCTGTCCATTGTCTCCAGTGACGAGTATCTTCGAAACCTTACCTGACTCAAAGAGTTCGATCGCCATATCGGCGCGCGCTGAGAGGACCGGCGACGGTTTACCGTTCAATACAGATGCCCCCGGAATGATCGCGACTTCGGTCGTCGGCACACTCGTAGACACCGAGAATATGAATGATTGCATCGCAGACCGCATGATGATCGGCACACTGACGGCAGCTACCGCGATCAATAAGATCACCATGATCACAAAACGTGCGTATCTGCGTATGAACATCATGCACCCATTATGTATCGTTTTTGCCGCCAGAGCCATCAGTGCGACCTTTACCTACCAAGCTCTGAGCTTGGTAGGTATTTCCCGTTATTGGACGGTGAACGGAAGCGTGTTACTCGTGCCGTTGGTACCGATGACCGAGACATTGTATGTCCCCGGAGTGATCTGTTGCGCGTACTGCGGACAGGCGAGGCCGGATGCACAATACGGAGTCACGTACGACGGAACAGTGAAGCTCAGGCTCGCGCCATTTCCGGAATATATATTCTGTATCGCGCCATTGCCGAAGAGGATCGTGTTGCTACCGGATAGATTCGAGCCATAGATGATGATCTGTGTACCGACTGAGCCGGTATTGGGTGCAAAATACGAGATCGACGGCGTGCCATTGTTGTACGACGAATTTCCGACAACGATGGTCATCGTTGCCGAAGACGGCGTCCCGCCATACCCATTACTTGCAGTGAACGAGAGTGTGCGGGTACCGTTCGTCGTATAGATGTGTGTGAAGGTCAACGTAGTGACACCTTGCGCGCTCAACGTTTGCGGCGCAGACGATCCGTTGTTGTACGGATAGGTATTCGTATCACCCCAATTGGCGCTCACCGTGACTGAGCTATTACTCGGATTGCTCACCGTGACTGTCCACGTACCGAGCGTGCCGGCGACGACCGAAGTCGGACCGCTCACGTTGGTGATGGAAACTGTACCATTCGTACCGCCGAGTGAGGTCACTGTGAACGGCAAGACATTGGTCGAGTAACCGTTACTATTGGTAACGAAAACGTTGTAGATGCCAAGGCCGGTGTTCTGAGTGCCGAAACCGATCAGTTGTGTCGGTACGATGAACGAGAGCGATTGCCCGTCGGTCGAGATGAGATTACCGATGACACCGGTACCGAAATGCACGGCGTTACCGGTCGCCGTAAAACCCGAGCCGAGAATAGTGACCGATGTACCGGTGCTGCCGGAGACAGGGTTCAAGTACGTGATGGTCGGCGCGATCATATTGTTGTTCGTCAAGACTGTCGAACCGCAATTATTATTGTAGTAGGAATTGTTGTAGGAATTGTACGGATAGGTACCCGCACAGCCACATGAACCGCTGTAGGAACTGTTATAAGAGCCGTTGTAGATACCATTCGGATAGGAGTAGTTCGTACCACATCCGTAATTATACGAATTGACGCTGAAGGTAAGCGAGTTACTCGTGCCACGTGAGTTCGTCACGGAAATATTCACCGTGCCGGAAGTCGTGTATGGAGGAATGACGAAGGTCATGGATGTTCCATTACTCGGTACGCCAGAGAGGGCGGCTGATCCGAAGTTGACCGTGTTGTTCGTCGCATCGAAGCCGGTGCCATAGATCGTCACCTGTGTGCCGACTGCTCCGGTATTTTGTGAGAGCGAGGTGAGATTGAGGCTCACGAGATTGCCGTAGCCATACGGATAATTCGAGTTGTATCCGTTCCACGGGATGGTGGTCGGATATGTGTTTGCGGTCGGTGTTGTGTAGGCAACGAGTCCGCCGCAGGTAAGGCGTTCGATCGCATTACGTGTCGCATAATCAGCTGTTCCCGTCATCGGTAGACTTTGCTCTTGTTGAAAATCACTGACTGCCGTCTGTGTTGCTGCACCATAAAGACCTGTCTCCATCCATGTACCACTTCCCGGAAAATTTTGACTTACGAGATACGTCTGCAAACTCAAGACATCAGAACCGCGCATACTACGGATGAGATCGCGCGAGAGATTCACACACGCACCTGAATACCAGCTTTGCGGATAATTCACGAGCGCCGAAGCGTTCGCGGCCGTCGCTACGGTCGTCAAAAAGAGAACTGAGAGCATCGTGACCTTGAGCGTTGTCTTCATACGTCTGGAATAATGATTGATTAAATGGCTTAAAACCGTATTTTTCGCTGCGGCTTTTGTAGTAATGCCATATTTATACATCAAAAAACCTCCGAGCGCAAGCCCCAAGTTACCAAGCTCTGAGCTTTGTAATTTTATTGGATCGGCGGTTGATCGGCTTCCTTTTTCAGCGCGGCAATGATACCGGGTGATGTGAAATAATTTGAAAGCTCAACTTTCCAATTTGCATCGGAGATCGCGACATCGGGATCGACGCCACGGCCCTGGATCGGCTGCTGGTCATCGCGAAGTGTGATCGCATGCACGAGAAGAAGCGCATAGGTAGTGCTCGCGTCGGTCGTCGTTTGAAGCGGAAACGTGTTCTCAACAGTCCCCCACCCGCGCGTGGTCGCGCCGACCGAATAGGCGATATGATAGCGTTTAAGAGCTGCGGTGAGAACTTCCGCGGTCGACTGTGTCATACCATCAGTGAGTACGGCGACTTCCCGGTATCGCGCAAGCTTGGGGTCGCGATCGTCCGTCGTACGAACGACGTTGTAAATATTTTGTGCGTAGAGGTCGAACGCATATTGATTCGATCCGAGAAAATATCCGAGAAAGCTCGCCGCATCGGTCAAGGAGCCGCCGATGTTGCCGCGTAGATCGATGATCATACTCGAGAGCCCCGGCGTGGACGATGCGTTGGTGAGTGCATCCTGAAATTCAGCGAGCGTCGTCGGCGACATCTTGCTGATATAGACATAGAGCGTGGAACCCATGATCGAACTGAAGATAGTCGGCTCGACTTGCGATGTGTCGTATCGTGCTTTCGTCTGTGTGTTTGAAAGTACCTGATGCGCATAGTTCAGCTGTACAAGCGCTGCCTTAGCCTCCGGTGAAGATGATGCGGCAAGCACCGCGGCTTTTGCTTTGTATGCAGCATCGACCGCAGAGACAGATGCACCGGTCGGAACGCCGAGATTGTCATAGAGGTTTGTCGAGGGGTTGACATTGTTCACCTCTTGTCGAAGGGCGACTTGCTGTGTCTGCGAGAGAAGCTCGTCACGACCGGAAGGCGGGAGGTTGTAGACCGCAACCTGCAGAATTCCGACCGCAAGATTCTTTTTTGCATCAGTCGTCGTCGCATAGGTGAACGCGTTCGCGAGCATGTTGGCAGTACCCGTGCGATCACTCGTCGCGAGTGTCGTCGATGCATCGGCGATATTCATAAGTGATAGCGCTTTCACGAGCGATGATTGGTAGAGCTGGGACAATTGAGTATCGGTTGGTGTCTGCCAATAATTCTTGACGATCGAATCGTACGCCTCCATATCGAATCGTACATACACATTTGATGCTTCTGCGGGCGTCTGGTACGCCGCCACAGCGGGAGCAGATGCGGTCGTATGTATTCGTGAATACCAAAAATATCCGCCGACGAGCGCGATGACAATAATAATGACGACAAGTACTTCGATTAATCCTCGTTTTCGATGATAGGTTGATGGCATCACGTGATTATACGATATGAAAACGGATAGCGAAGCGCTGCGGGTGGGATAAGTATCTCCCCCATGTTCATCCTTGCGTCATGTATCTGATACTATTTTTTGTATACATCACGTTTGACGGGACTTACAAAATATTTGATATTTATTTGATTAGTGCCATTATTGCCGCCAGATTCCTCACTGTCAGGAGCAAAACATGAACGCGCTTTATCAAGCAATACATGAAGCGACTTTTGGTTCTCCGATCGGAGCGCTATTGCTCGCTATTTCCATTGTATTGATTTGCGTTAGCGTCGTCTGGTTAGCCTTTTTATTCGCCGATTCGTGGCTCAGGCCTCACATCCAATGTGTCGGGCAAATAGTCGGACTATCATCCGGACCCGAATATTCGGCAACTGCATTCAGTTCGACATTGATTGTGACCGCTTCGCGTCCCACACTGAGCGACTGGGCAATTCTCATCCGCATCGGCGATCAGCTTGCTTGGGCAACCGTTTCAAAGAAGAATTATCTGATGCGAAGGATCGGTGACATAGTGTCAATTGTCTATTCGAACGGCCGTTTCAGCGGCAAGATAATCGTCCGCCGCATCTATTGATGTCTGCATCTTTCAACAGACGACGAACACGACCCACTACAGCCAAAAGCTGCAGTGGGTTTTCTCTAACTAAATAGAGCAAATGAAGAATCCCGTACTCGTGCTATTTCTTATCTCGTATCGCATTCAACGCCTTTTTTACCAACTCCAAGCTATCCGATTCGAGAACTGAAAACGGGATCGCATCTACTTTTATTTTCTTGAGTAGCTTCACCTTTTCGGCAAGGATCGCTGGTGTCACCGTATCGCTCTTGGTAAGAAAGACGACTTCATGTTTCTTGGATAGTACCGGGTCGTAATTTTCCAATTCCTTGCGCACCGTTTTATAATCGCGCGCCACATCATCGCTCTCGCACGATACGAGATGGAAGAACGTATCCGTGCGTTCAATATGTTTGAGGAATTTCACCCCGAGTCCCTTGCCGTCGGATGCTCCTTCGATGAGACCCGGAATGTCGGCGATGATCGTCCCGTAATACGAGCCGAGGTTCGGCTCGAGTGTCGTGAAGGGATAGTTCGCGACTTTCGCACGCGCCTGGGTAAGTTCGTTCAAGAGGCTCGACTTCCCCGCATTCGGCAGACCGATAAGTCCGACATCCGCGATGAGACGCAACGAAAGCTTGTACGTCGCGCTGTCCCCTTTCTTTCCATGTTCGAACTCCATCGGAGTCGTATTGGTCGATGAGCGGAATTTATAATTCCCGCGACCGCCGATGCCACCGCCCGCGACAAGAATCCGCTGCCCGACTTTGATGATTTCATCGGTATAGCCGGTATCGAGATTGGTGATGACCGTGCCGATCGGGACCTTCAGAAATAGATCGTCGCCGCGACGGCCATCCGTAAACGAATCGCCGCCGTTCTTGCCATCATCAGCTTTGATCTCTTTCTTATTGGAATACATCGCCAAGGCACCGATATCGACGATCCCCTCAAGGTAAATATTGCCGCCATGCCCGCCGTCGCCGCCGCTCGGCCCCTGATTGAGCTTGATCTTGTTGAACGCAGCGCGCCCCGTCCCGCCGTTACCGGCAGTGAGTTGAATCGTCATTTCATCGACTAACATACGGCTATGCTAGCATAAACACCGCTATTATCGCATTCCTTTCCCGTTCAATTCTCTTCGCAAGCGTACGTAATCGGGCATGGTCTTCGCGACGAGCGACCAGAATTTAGAAGAGTGATTCATCTCGCCAAGATGGCAGAGCTCGTGCACGATGATGTAATCGGCCAAGTGTGGCGGCAGGAGTGCGATCTTGTAGTTGAAGCTGATCGTGCCAGTCTTCGAACAGCTTCCCCATCGCGACTTTTGGTTGCGGATAGAGATCTTCTTGTACGAGAACCGATAGGTTTCGTTAAAAAATGCGAGTCGTGCCGACGCAAGCTCGAGCGCCACTTTCTTGTGCAATTCAAAATCCTTCTTGCTGCTTTTGAGGAACATATGATCCGGCAGCGTTTGCAATTGTTCGAGCTTGTGGAATATCCAATCTGATTTCGACTGGACAAATCGGTCAATCGTAACCTCGCTCGTGGTGCGCGGTGCGGTAACGACAACTTCGTCGCGACCACGGATCGTTATGCGGATGTTGCGCGAACGTGCACTCCGACGAAGGACATAGGGTACTTGCTGCTGCATTGTGGGGTTATTTTTTTTCAAGATCAAGCACCTCGTCAATCCGTATCTGCGAAACAAATTCCGGCACGTGGCTCACGAGCACCATCGCACCCTGATATTCCGAGAGCGCCTTGGCGATCACCGGCAAGTGGCGGAAGTTGATGTGGTTGGTCGGTTCATCGAGAATGAGAAGTCCCGGCGCTTCGAGCACGAGCCGCGCGAATGCGACGAGACCTTTCTGTCCTTCGGACAAACTACCGATCTTGGTATTGATCGCGTCGGCACCGATGAGGAATGCCGCTGCTGTCGCGCGCATTGTCTGTTCGATCGCATTGGGCATGACTGCGAGCAACGACTCGCCGACCGTATCGTCGAAGTTGAGCGTAGAAAAATCCTGGCGATAGTAGCCGATCTTGATGCCATCCATGATCGTCGTACCGGCCGCCTTGTTATGCGCAATTGCTTCAAGCAAGGTCGATTTGCCGATGCCGTTCGGTCCTTTGAGCAGAAGATGCTTGCCGCGTTTCAGTGAGACGTTGCACTTGTGCACGACCGGCGCATGGTTTTTTATTGTTTTATAAGAACTGATGTGCAAGATCTCGCCGACCATGTGCTGCGCGGGAATCGTGAACGGCTTGATAGTCTTGTCTTCCTTGCGCACGTCGACCTTATTCTCTTCCATCTCTTCGACTTCATCTTTCATCTTCTTAGCGACCAAGCGCATCTTGCCGCCCTTGTGCGCGAAGAAGTTGATCTTCTCTTTATTCGCGAGGATCTTCTTGGCGAGCTGCGCATTCTTCATATTCTCGCGTTCGATGCGCGCCGTGATGTCATGCAAGACATCGTTATAGTCGC
Organism: uncultured bacterium; assembly: GCA_903854215.1. Taxonomy (GTDB): domain Bacteria; phylum Patescibacteriota; class Minisyncoccia; order Phycocordibacterales; family UBA2100; genus UBA10103. The sequence continues at coordinate 8,592 of CAINVT010000022.1, forward strand.
CCGCATATTGCTCCACTTTCTTCGTCATGACGTCGAGATACAAGACGCCGTCGCTGAATGAATTAAGAAATTCCGCATCGTGCGAAATGACCATGACCGACTTGTCGTAGCTTTTCAAATAATCCGTCAGATGCGTGATGCCGGCAGTATCGAGATTGTTCGTCGGCTCGTCGAGCAACAGCAAATCAGGATCTTGGATCAAAGCCGATGCGAGCAAAAGCCGCGCCTGCTGGCCGCCGGAAAATGACTTGATGATGCGTTCATAGATCTTCTCGTGACCTTTGAGATTCACGATCTCAAGAACATCGTCGATGCGCGGGTCGATATCATAGACTTTGCTCGGAAAGCATTTTTGGAAGAATTCGCGGACCGTGAGGTCCATCTCCGCGCGCGGAATCACCTGACGCGCGATCGCGATCGACAGGTCGTGCGCGAGGTGGATCTCGCCATCCTCCGGGACATGCGCACCGGTGATCAACCCGAAGATCGTCGACTTCCCCGCGCCGTTCTGACCCATGATCGTAGTCTTCGCTCCGCGGCGAATAGAAAAAAACACCTCGTCGAGGATCTGCTTATTGTGCCCGTATTCGAACGACACATCTTCGAACCGTACTATCGTTTCATCCTTCGCCATCGGTGTACCTTACTGTATTGAGGGGAAATTACAAAACGCGGCGCGGCAACCGTACCTCAACCATACCTCAATTGACAGCAACGATAATAAAGATTACTAATAACGCGGAGTTGCGACTCCTGTTCCTTACATATGGAGAACTGCCATGGATGCGTCCATGCAAGTCGAGCTGATACTAGGTCTTCGATCCGTGAAGTGCGAATCCATACCTCTTAGCCAAAAGGTCCGTGTTATCCGGAATATCATCGATCAGTCCGGGATTTATTCCCTCACAGGTTTCTCCACGTTAAGCCACTTATTGGAGGCTGACGAGGGTAATAAGTTGGTAATCGATCCTCTGGTTTTGAAAGCGGATGGAAGACTTAGTACTCGTGAGCACGTCCAATGCATCCATTTCTTCTATGAATTCAAGGATGGCGTTCGGCATGAGGAAAAACTTTTGTTGTTACGCGACAGAGGACTCATACACTGGAAAGGTGCGTGCCAGTTCAAAGGAAATATCTACTCTTTCCTGGAGTTGACACTCTCGCTTTGTGACGACGATCGGCTGGCAGAGTACCTCGAGCGCCCCTGTCTCAATCGCTGGGGATTAGCTCATCCCGATCGGTTCAATCAAATCCTGGACACAATCCGAAAAATTTACGTTCAGTCCATCCGGAGGCGTGAACAGGATCTCAACATACAAAGAGAGGAAATCACGGCACTTCTGGGTATCCAAAAGCGTCTCGGGTATTTCCCCACCCTCGATGACAATTGAGAATATGCGGCCCCTGGTGCAACTTTTGCGTCAGGGGTCAATCAATAACATATATTCTATGTACTAGAACGCTCATCACCTCTACCTTCGGCGATTGTATTTTGAAATTCTACAAATATTAGTTCGCTTCTTTGAGTAGCGCGTCGAGATCCAACACTTCCGTCACCATCTCCACCTTCCCATCATTGTCGACTTTCCAATCCTTCTTCGGCCGGTCGCAGTAGAGCTCGATGCCGTTGTGATCCGGATCGTCGAGGTAGATTGCTTCGGAGACGCCGTGATCGGCGGCACCGGTGATCGGATAGTTCGCTTCGATGAGCCGTCGTAACACATTCGTGAGTTCCGTGCGCGACAAAATATATGTACCTCTCCCCCTCTTGTTCTCTTAGCTTTCACCATTTCCACCGCTCGGATCTCGATGTGGTCTCGCTTTATTTTTACGACTGTATCCAGCAACATATCCCGATTGATGAGGTGTAAAAACTTCTGCCGGACCTGCTACATTTGCGAACGTTCGCTTATAGGGGCCATAATTTCGATATGCTGAAAAGATCACACCGAGCATTCGTGTATATTTATTCAAAATCGGAGAACTAGGATACGTACCATTGAGATAGTTCGCTTTCGCTGCGCGGACAAAAGCAGCTAGCAACTCCGATTCTTGCGGAGTGAGATCCCTTTTTCCGTAGCCATCAATGATGGATTCCAGCTCGGCGAGCTTCTGTGTTTCTCGCTCATTCCACGACACGTACTCTCCTTTCAGTTTGCCCGAAACTGAAATAAGAACCGCCTTTAGGGGATTGAGATTCGTTCTTTTGTCTTGCTCCAACAGCGATTCAGCGACCATGTTCCTAGCCTCTGTCTCAACCATTCCCTCATGCACGAGTTTTAAAATTTCATTCTGCGCGCGAGCCTCGACCACTCGTCTGAACAGGCGCTTAAGTCTCTCGCGCGTATTCCCGTGAAGAAATGCGAATGTCGTTTCTCCGATTTTTTCCATTTCCGCATATGCCTCTCGCTCAAGCGCGTCAATTTCATCTTCCGAAAGAACCTCCGGGCTGAATCGGCGCAGAACCTCTTTCATTCCGCGAATGACTGCCTCTTCGGCGACAACTTCGTTATCATCTTTCATAGCCTCACCATATTTAGCTTTACCGAGAGACTCCTCTGCCTTTGCAACCGACACTGCAATACGCTCGCGTCGTGCGCGCGCATTCAGATATCTGTCAAAGGCAATCAATGACAATCCCTGTGATTGTGCGATTTCAGCTCGTGCTTTTTCGGAATAGTCATCGAGGAGCTGCCCCGCAGTCGTGTTTTCTGGCAAGTTTGGCTCTCTCTCGGACGACTCTATGCCCATAGGACTATGATAGCATGCCCGATTAATCCGCTGCTTTGAGTAGCTCATCGAGATCCAACACTTCCGTCACCATCTCCACCTTCCCATCATTATCGACTTTCCACTCTTTCTTCGGCCGGTCGCAGTAGAGCTCGATGCCGTTGTGATCCGGATCGTCGAGGTAGATTGCTTCGGAGACGCCGTGATCCGCTGCACCCGTGATCGGATAGTTCGCTTCGATGAGTCTGCGAAGCGCGTTCGCTAATTCCTTGCGCGACGGATACAGGATCGCGACATGATAGAGCCCCGTATGGCCGCGTGGCGCAGGAGTCGCGCCGACTCCTGCCCAGGTGTTAAGACCGATATGGTGATGATATCCGCCAGCGGAGAGAAATACTGCCGAATCACCATAGCGCGCAGTCACTTCCCAGCCGAGAATATCGCGATAGAACGCGAGCGCACGATCGAGATCGGAAACCGTGAGGTGCACATGTCCGATCGTGACTTCCGGATGAATCTTTTGAAAATCGTGTGCCATAGAGGTGATCGTATCATTCAAATCTGATTTCACTCATACCGATGTCTTACCCGAACGCCTCTAATAACTCAAACCGCCCATATCGGCATTGATACTGTTGACCGACGCTTTGATCGCATCCAGTGTCCAAATATATCCGAGCCAAATCGTGACGAGTGTTGAGAGCGCAATAAGCACGATCGCATTGATACCGATCGCCTTCGTTTTTGGATCGCTCGACTTGTAATATTTCCATCCCGGCCACCGAGTCACAAACAAGAAACAGAGCATCGGCAAGACGATGCTAAATACATAGATCCACGCTTGTGTGCCGACGGATGTCGACAGCGGCGCTATGTTCAGTTTTGTTCCGCAATTCGGGCAAAAATAGTACGTCGCCAAGACCGGCTGATGGCAGTACGAGCACACCAACGGCTCGAGGGAAATGGGAGTTACAGCAGACGGTTCCATGATGATGCAATAATTCTATCACAACGAACGCAAACAGTTGCGAAAGAGCCGGATTCCAAAAAACAACCATAAAAAAAACCGCGTTTACGTGCACATGGCTCGCAAACGCGGTAACAGTTTTCTTCTTGGAGAGAGCTACACGCAGAGCTCTACTATGAGGCGTTTCACTGCCTCGGGATCAGGATCAATCCGTGTTGAATATTCGGGGAGTTCGCCCAGAGATTCGTAACCAATCGGGACAGGCGCCTCGAATCCGAGAGCTTCACGAATCGTATCGCCGAATTTTGCCGCCAGTGCCGTTTCGGCGATGACAAGCGGACCTTTGATATCTCCGCATTCTCGGAAATCAAGTCCCACTTTCATCGCGACAGCAGTGTGGGGATCGATGATGATTCCGTACTTCCGGTGAATCGTGCCAATCGTCCGCAATACGTCCAAATCGGTCGCCATTCCCGATCTGAATGTTACCGCTAACTCATCCAACAGGTAGGGGACGCCGAATTTACCCGTTCGTCCAAGTTCGTCCCATAGATCTTGGATGGTCGCCGGCGCGCGATCTCGAGACACCGGATCTTGAGCAAAACAGTCATACAACAGCCGCTCGAAGTTCGACGCCGACGCAATATCCATCGAAGGACTCGACGTTATCTTAACGTCGGATCCTTTGCGTACCCGGTACGTGCCAGTTTGGAAGAACTCGTGAAGCACGTCATTCTCATTCGTGGCGACAATGATGCTGATGGGCAAGCCCATCCGCTTCGCAACATAGGCCGCGAATGCGTCGCCGAAATTCCCGGAAGGAACTGCGAATGTAACGTGTTGCGTGTTATCGGTGGTGACTTGCAAGTACGCGTAGACGTAATACACGACCTGCGCCGCGATACGCGCCCAGTTGATGGAATTTACCGCACCGAGTTTGTGTTGTTCCTTGAACTCGGCATCTGCGAATACCGCCTTCACGACCGCCTGGCAATCGTCGAACGTTCCATTGACGGATAGATTGTGGATGTTTGGCTCGTTGAGCGTAAGCATTTGCCTCCGCTGGAACGCGCTCATACGTCCGTACGGCGAAAGCATGACAATATTCATGCCACTCTTGCCTCGCACTGCATATTCGGCAGCCGATCCGGTGTCACCGGAAGTCGCGCCGAGGATGTTAAGTGTTCGACCTTGCTTCTCGAGGACATATTGCATCAGACTACCGAGCAACTGTAATGCAACATCTTTGAATGCTAAGGTCGGCCCATTGGAAAGATGGAGGAGGTAAATGCCTTCATCCAGTTTTTGCACGGGTGTGATCTGTTTCGTTCCGAAAACCTGAGCGGTATAGGTCCGGGTCGCGAGCGCACGTGCATCGCTGATTGAAATATCGTCCGCAAATGCATGTATGATGCACGTGGCGATTTGCGGGTATCCAAGGAGTCGCAGCCGGCCAAGATTTAGTTGCGGATATGACTCCGGCATGAAGAGACCGCCGTCTGGCGCGAGCCCTTCGAGAACCGTCTCCATGAAAGTCCTATTGGGGGTTTCCCCACGAGTTGATACGTAACGCATGGCTTTCCTTCCTTTCTGTGAAAGACCAAAAGCGCAGGACTGCGCTTTATGATGTCCTGGTGGCGATACTACCTATTTCGAGCGGTGAGCGCAATCTCACCTATTTTTTAAAAAACAACATATACTGTGTTCGATATGAAGATCCTTGTCAAAGCGAAGCCGCATGCGAAGATCGAGAAAGTCGAGCGATTTGAGACTCTTTTCGAGCATTCGAGTCTGCCGACCTACAAAGTGTCGGTAAAAGCGGCACCGACCGATGGCAAGGCAAACGACGCGATCATTCGTGCACTCGCGGATCATTTCAAGGTCCGTACCAACGACGTGTGTATCGTCTCCGGGCATACTGCCGGGCAAAAGATCATCGAGATCAGTGGTCCCCTACTTTGAGAATAGTTGCGAGAACTTGAGCTTACAGATGGTAAAGAGATAGACGATCTCAAGGATACCGACTGTATTGAGTACGAGCAGAATAACGAACCACCACGGTTGTCCGCGACGCCCCGCATGCCACAAGGCAAGACCTTTCCAAAAGAGACTCCACACCGCGAGCGTTATCAAGAGCGGTCCGTTTGTCATGATCATGCTTACGAGACCAGATGATGTGCCAAATGTATTCATACGGAAAGTGTATCACTCATATCCATCGTATGCACGGAGACTCGTTGCAGAAGAATACCGAGCACGAACACGGTGATCATGACGAGCTGACAGATGATGCAGACGGGACACACGACGTGCAGTTGAAAAAGTTCGCGGCCACCGATCCACAGACAAAAAGCGAGGCCGAAGCTCGCCATCGCAAGCAGTATTCGCTTCCATTGGAATGTAGACGAGATGAAGATCACGATATAGCCAATGAGACCGTAGAGCGGCGTCGGGATACCGAGCGTATGTGAGACGGCGCCCGAGATGATCGCGTTGCAATTGACGACACTATTGATATTGCACGGCTGAAACGGAGAATGTGAGAGTTGTTCCCACAGTAAATACAACGCAAGGAGAATGCCGACCGACGCCAGTATCTGTATCCACCGGAAGATGCGTGCGTGGTTCATAGATACCATCAGTATACAACTGATTCCCCGCTGTCCAGTACGTGTGTGCATATGGTTGCAGTGTCCGTGCACTTGCGTTTGACATTTCATCATCAAATAGTATAATTGCACCAGTAAAATTCTCCCACAGGAAAGGTGCCTTCAATGAAAATCCTCACCATAGCGGCGCTTGCGGCCGTTACCGCTTTCGTTGCAGACCCTGCGTTCGCCCAGCGCTACTGGTCGTCGCCCGGCGTCGGCTCGGGACAATTCAGACAACTACACCAACAATGGAACCGTGAGTGGCAACCATCTTTCATACCTCACATCTATGCTCCACCGATGATTATGGTGCCCCCGCCGGTTGTCTGGTGGTGTGTGCACTATGATTCGTTCGGAAATGAAATTGGGCGAGATCCAGGCATGTGCCCGGGAGATATTGAAGAATGATAGTCAACATCCCAATACCTAACAGCCCGCGTTGGGCTGTTTTTTTACATAGATAGATCACTTCCAGATAAACGGCGCGATGCGTAATTTCTCAGGCAGCCGGTTCAGATATGGAATATAGGGAAAAAGAATAAAGAGGAGCATCAGACCGCCGAGGATTTCTGCACCGATGCGATCGCCATTCGGATTATCAGGCAGATCAAAGGCGGTATTGACGAGAGCGAGCGGAAGGAGCCACCACGAACCGGGCGGCAGGCTGCGCGCATTTCCCGTCCCCGTTTCATCTTTGACCATTCCCCACTGTACAGTGTCCATATTGAGCGTGGCCGCTTTGGTCTCCGGAACATTCATGTCGCTCAGAAACCGCAAGACGTAGGTATCATTGGTACTTGGACTTTCCCCACTAATGATCGATTCATAGAGCCCGCTCTTCGTCATAGGAATGAGCGTCTGCAACATCACAATGACGGGATTCGTGCTGCTCGCGTATATGCTCGTGTCGGTCGAGGATGCAAACGTATACGCCTCACTGAGATCGGCAGTTTGTGTGGTAGAAGATTCGCTCATAAAGACCTGCCACGCATCGGTACCGCCGGATGATGCAATAAACTGTTCATACGGAGCGCGAATATAGACCTTCGCCGTATCGAATGTATAGGGATCGATGGAGTCCACATAGGTCGCCGTGTCGGACGTGTGATTGAGCTCAGTGACAAGCGTCGTTGCAATCAAACTTTGATCGGAGTTTGCAATGTCCGCGATCCGTACCGCCGGCACATAGGGTGAATGAAAAAGAAAAGCTAACACGAGAATGAGCACGACGAGGCATGCGCCGCGTATATACATAATGCGGTGATCTGCCGCAACCATCGTATATTTCACATCGGCACGATACGGTTTTGCGATCCCGAAGGTGTGTACGAGAAGATAATGGCAAAGGAAAAGAAAAAGTATCGCTATCGGAATGATGGCCACGTGAATGACGAAAGTCTGTGTGTAGTTCAACGGATTCAGCCAGTAGCCGAGACCGGTACCATTCCAAAAATCGGCACCGGAAACCGCGCGAAATTGCGATGCGAAGTCACCGCGAAGCCCGTAGCCGAACTCGGTCTGTATGAGTGCAAGGCAGAAGATGGTCGCCCCCAGCACCCATACCAACCGACGCGGCGGCTTGAAGGCACTCGTCAAGAACGCTACAGTGAAGTGCAGGACGAGAATCGCGATAAAAGCCTGCACCGACCACAGGTGCACACTCCGGACGAAAATTCCCCACGGCGAAAAAAGCCACCACGTCTGCCCCATGAATGCCAACACAATGCCACTCACGACCAACATGAAGAGACTCGTTAAGGTAAGAAAACCAAGGCCGTAGAATATCTTATTCGCAAACGAAGGGAGTGTACGGATATATATCGCATCCCTCAATACTCGGAGTGCATTTGTTCGTGGTGTGTATTCTTCCGGTGGCATACAGTTGCAAGCGCATTATGCACTATAAAAAAGGAGTGCAATGATTCATTATCCACACATATCACGATGAATGATGTGCACTGACCTCACAAAACGAGAACCTATTTCGTTACTTGTTGCGGGGGCGGGATTTGCACCCGCGACCTCAAGGTTATGCACACCGCTACGACTTTCGTCGCTGTCCGCTCAACTGAGCGGAACATTCGTGGTCTGGACTATACCTTCACCCTTTCCACACTATGTGCGGATGAGGGGTCTGCCGTCTAGTCTCTACACCTGCCTACGCTGATACTTCAGCAGGCAAGCCTCTCTGAAAAAGCTAGGCTTGATTGCAATCCGAAGCTTCAGCGGAGGATTGGTTCGGTATTGTCATTTCATCCGTATTGCTTTGAATGAAGAAGATTTCACCGAGTTTGACAGATTTTCCACCGATCGTTTCCGTTCGGCGAGCCCAATTGAGCCTTGCGAGCTACTACTGCTCCACCCCGCATTACGAGTATATGTCAGATATTCACATAAGTAAATACTGTACCTGCCACCGTATACGGTGTTACCTTGTGGTAAGATATACAAATATGGCCATATCATCCTTAATTCGAGAACAGGCACGTAGACTACGAACATCGGGAGGCAGTCTGCATGAAATAGCAAAAAAACTTTCTCAGAGTAAGAGCACTGTCAGTTATTGGTGTCGAGACATCGAACTTACCGATTCCCAACTGCTTGTGTTGTCCGAGAAACAGCGTGATGCAGGTCGGATTGGAAGGATGATTGCAGCGCAGCAAAAGCATAATCAGCGCATCATTGCCACCCAGATGCAATGTGCGCGGGGTCGGGATGATGTTGGTGTACTCAGTGAGAGAGATATCTTTATTCTCGGCCTCGCTTTATACTGGGGAGAAGGGTACAAACGTGGCAACGAGGAGTGCGGTATTACCAATACCGATCCAAATATAATTTTGAGTTTTATAGTCTGGGTACATGCGGTTTATGGAATACAGAAAGACGACTTGATACTGCGTGTTTCCGTGAACGAGTCGCACAAGGATCGCACCCATCAGATTGAACAATATTGGTCACAGCTGACTGGGATATCGAAGTTGCAGTTCACTCGAACCAGTCTCATAAAAACACCTCGCAAAAAAACTTACAGCGATTCAAACTCCTACGTAGGGACGCTCCGCGTCAAAGTCCGCAGAGCAACCGCACTTCGTCGTCGGATATTAGGCTCAATCGAAGAAGTAGGACGACAGATTCAAGCGACGAAATTGAATTCACGGAAGACACGCTGATAGAGATCGATCGTATGGCGAACATCGCGCGGATTGAGCGCGGTCTCGGATGTCTCATGTGCGATCCTGTTGCGCATGCGATGCGCTTCCCACGCGAGATCGATCGTATTGAAATCAGCGCGATCAACGGCACGCATCTTGTCGGCCATCGTTTCGCCGCGATAGCCCAAAGTATCGAGAAGCTCGCCCAACATAATATCGGCTTCGAGGATCGCCATCCGCCAATTCTGTTCGTTGTCAGAAGTGACTTCAGTGAGGACGCGCTCCCAGCGTAGATGCGTACGCGGGATGTCATGCGCAACGACCGTCGCTGAGGCTGCTTCGAAACGTTCATGTTCGAAGTGGCGCACTTGGCGCAATCGCATCACGCAATACACCAATAGGGCGAGGAGAAGAAGCGAAATAAAAAGTGACAATGCCGCGAAGAGACCCCAGTCGGTGATAAAATGCTGATAAATCGGTGACGGTGAAATATCTTGCAGATAGATCTTGATCTGCGGAATAGTGACTGCGCTCGTGATCGGTCCGGCCGTGCTACTAGTGGAACCGGCGGCAAAACCGGCGGAGCCGGCTGTAGAAAGTGAGAGCATGATGCTCGGCACCCATTGAAATACAAAAATACCGAGACTGCTGAATCCTGCCTTGATCCCGCCCGCTGCAGTGAGTCCACTATACATGCAGACATTATAACCCGTAAAGATAAAAGTTGAGACTTTTCTCCACGGGTCAAGCCGCCCTTAGGGACGTGGTCGCTTGCGACTTTACGTTCCACGCGGTTTACCCCGTAGAGAATTGCTAATGCAATTCTCTCTACGGAGCACGTCATTGTTTATTATGCCTGCAATTCCTCTCCTATTTTGAACAGAACATCTTCGCGTCGATGCGGCGCAAGAATTTGAAATCCGGTCGGCAGGGTCGAACCGTCGCGAACGACGGTGCCCATCGGAATAGAGATCGCGGGCACACCTGCAAGATTCGCCGGAACGCTGAAAATGTCCTCGATGTACATCGCAACAGGATCCGACTTTGATCCGAAGGTGAATGCAGGAGCAGGACATGTCGGTGTAACGACGGCGTCGACATCCTTAAATGCACGGATGAAGTCGCCACGGATGAGTTCGCGCACTGCGCGTGCATGACGGTAGTAGGCATCAGCATAACCGGCAGAAAGAACGAAACTTCCGAGGATGATACGGCGTCGGACTTCAGGGCCGAATCCTGCAGCACGTGTTTTACCGTACACACTCTTTATGTCATCGGCCGGTGTCGAAAGTCCATAGCGGATGCCATCAAAGCGCGAAAGGTTGGTCGACGCCTCGGCAGGCATGACGATGTAGTAGACCGCAAGTGAATACGGAATGTTGGGCATTTCGACATCGCGGATCTCGTATCCCTTTGCGGTGAGCTTCGTAAGCATTTCTTCAAAACGAGCGAGCACGTCAGGATCAGTTCCCTCTTTGAGGAATGATCGTGGCACGCCAATGACTTTCTTTTGCGGAGTAACACTCGGCGCACTGTCGGGTAGGCTCGTGCCATCGCGCGGATCATTCCCTTTCAAGACATCGAAAAGAATCTTCGAGTCCGCGACGGTCTTTGTCAACGGCCCGATCTGATCGAGTGACGAACCCATAGCCATAAGGCCGTATCGCGACACGGAACCATACGTCGGTTTGAGTCCGACAAGACCGGTGAGCGATGCAGGCTGACGAATAGAACCACCCGTGTCCGAACCCAACCCGGCGAGCGCCATATCGGCGGCGACCGCCGCCGCCGAGCCACCGGAAGAACCACCTGGTACGCGTTTCAAGTCCCGTGGATTTTTTGTCGTGCCAAAGGCGGAATTCTCCGTCGATGAACCCATCGCGAATTCATCCATATTGGTGCGTCCCAAAAAGACTACGCCCTGCGCCTTCAGTTTTTCCGTCACAGCGGAGTCGTAACTCGCATGATAGTTTTCAAGAATCTTTGACGCCGAACTCGCGGTGCGACCTTCGATGAGGATATTATCTTTCATTGCGATGGGAATACCGGTTAACGGACCGGATTCACCACGTGCGATCATTTCGTCTGCCCGCTTCGCTTCCGCACGCGCGGAGTCTGCCCAGACTTCGAGATACGCATGGATCTCGCCATCATATTTCCCGATCGCGTCGAGGTACGCATTCGTGAGGTCGAGCGCAGAATACTCTTTCGCGTCGAGACTTTTGCGCGCCTGTGCGATGGTGAGTTTGGAAAGGTCCATAATCATGATAGTGGCTAGTGGCTAGTGG
>CAINVT010000023.1 GCA_903854215.1 uncultured bacterium
CCTCGCACCTCTGTGGTGCGGATCTCACCCAAAGCTTCTGGTTACTTTCTCGAAAAATTCGTCACCATGGTGATGGAACTGTTCAAGATGTGATGTATTTCACCATCGTCACCTCTGAGCGTGGTGAGCCGCATTGCGATCTGAAGAACCGTTCCTTCGATAATCGCATTAATTTTCACGCGCTCACCGACCCGATATTGATCTTCGGCAGAAATGAGAATTCCGGATACAAAATCTTTTATGAGGGTCTGTGAGCCAAGACCTGCAATAAGTCCGAGTGCTCCCGCGCCGGCAAGAAGGGGAGCGATGTCTATGCCGAGAGCGTCAAGCACCAAAAAAAGAAGAACGCTATACAGTATCGTATTTCCGATAATGCGTATAACGCTTCTGATGGTGTCGGCGCGCTCTTTGAAGCCTTCACTCTTGTTTGCCACCGACATGCTTGCGAGCACAGCTGCGGTAGTACCTCGTATCAATAGTTTTCCTATCAGGAAAACGAACGCGATGTATACAGTGTCACGCACAATGTCCAACAATAATGACTGAAGGCTCGAAACCATGTTTCTATTTTACCCGATACTTACAAAACTGCACGTGCCCCGATTTTTTTTCATGGCGGGAAGTGCGGTCATGCGGATTCTACTGATACGCCCTCGCGAGTAAATGCTGCATGAAACGTGTTTTCAGTATAAAAAAGCGACTTCCTCACTTACTCGCATCCGAAGAGGAGCGACAAAAGTCGCAAAATAGTTGATTTTGTTGTATGGTGTTGCGCGGGAATTAGTAAGAGTGTAGCTTACTCAAGAGGAGTTCTTAGAATGGAAATCGAAGTAAAGCCGATCACGAAATCGCGTATCACGATGGATCCTGAGTGGGAGCTCGACGCATACGAGCTTCGGGTTCGGGGAACAGCGACGCACGTGTTCGTGTTCTTAAAAGATGTGGATGAAGCGGATATACAGTCGAGCGCTCGGTGGCACTTCGCCTTGTTCCGTGTCGTATCAGGCGACGGCAAAAACAAAAAGCTGACATTCGATTTCGCCCCGATGAAATTCCATGAATTTTTTGAAAGCGATCGCGCGTTCAGCTGGGAAATCGTCGGGAACAAGCCAATGTCCGGTCTTGATCCGAACTCTGTCCGTAATTTACTTCGGACGCATAATTTCAAGATCGACGGCGCAGGCCCAAGTGTTTTCGATTTCAGAAAAAATCTACAAATCGTTGCCGCTTAGGCAACGCATCGGCCGGCTGCGTCTCGACGCAGTCGGCATTTCTATTTTCGCTGACCGAGTGCTGAGTAAGCTTTTGAGGGTTCGCGGTAACGTCAATGCACGTTAAAGAATGGCCCCGCAACCGGTGCGGGGCCGAAATCAAAGATCAGAAGATCTCAGTTCAGATTATACCTAGTGCTGCAAGTTCGAGCTTGTCGATGAGGTTCGCGGAATGTGGCAACTTTTTTTTCATACTCGCTATGACGTACCACGGATGGTGTCCGCTTTGCAGTAGCTTCTTGTGATCATTGATCACCGAAAGCTCTCTTCGAACGCTCTGTATGTCACGTAGCAGGGAAGCCGCTTCTCTCGTGTGCATGTACACATAGTGGAGAATTGGACTATTTTTCAGACTTCTGCGGTACTTATTGAACGCACACAAGTGAACCGCCAGTTTTGCGCGTCTTTTGCGCACAAGCTCTTGGCTGCTCTCGAAGTGGCCCAGAATCCGTTCTCTGCGTTGCATAAGAAGCATCCTTTCATGGCTCCAGATATGAACTTTTTGGACGATCGCTCATCCATGCCTTTAGTACTATAAAATCAGGGATTTATTTCATTTATTGCACCCGAAGCGTATCGAGCTCGTACCGCCTCAGGAATGAGACGGTTCCCTTTGTGTTAATGCAAAACCTGTTTCCATTACCGCTTCCCTCATTA
>CAINVT010000024.1 GCA_903854215.1 uncultured bacterium
ATAGGGTGCGCTCGTGTTGGACTTAAAATAATTCTGATGGTAGTCCTCGGCCTTATAAAATGTATCGAGCGGGAGTATTTGTGTAACCATGTGAGAACCATCGGTGAGCGAAGTTTCAATATCATGTGCGATACGCTCGGCCTCCATTTTGTCCTCGGGTGAATCGTAGAAAATCACTGAGCGATACTGCTCACCGACGTCATTCCCCTGCCGGTTCGGCGTTGTCGGGTCATGCGAACCGAAAAATACGGTCAGTAGGTCTTCGTAAGAAATAACGGCAGGGTCGTACGTGACGCGGATGACCTCTGCGTGGCCGGTAGTGCCCGAGCTCACCTGCTCGTATGACGTTTTATCCATTGAACCACCTGCATACCCAGACTCTACCTTCTCGACACCCTTCAGTATTTGAAAAACCGCCTCAGTGCACCAAAAGCATCCGCCTCCGAATACGGCCGTTTTCATATACACATTGTAGCAATCAAGTGAAATAAAACACGAAAAGACGGTGTATTATGAAGCAAATTACTCGAATTGCTCATTAAACACAACTATTACATTATGATTTCGCGCGTGAAAGGATTCTTCTCTTGGCTTTTCAAATTCGCGCGCACCCACAAATTGGTGAGTGCCATCGTCATCATCATACTAGTCGGTTGTGGTTATTGGGAATACGGGAATCTGACCTCAACCGCAGGCGTTACGAGATACGTACTATCGACTGCTCAGACAGGCACCATCATATCTACCGTATCCGGAAGTGGACAGGTATCTTCCATTGACCAGCTGGACGTAGTGCCGAAAGTCTCCGGAGACGTTGTGTATGTGAATGTCACCAACGGCGAGGCTGTGGGCGCCGGTGCCGTCATCGCGCAGCTCGATACCACTGACGCCGCAAAGACCGTGCGCAACGCGCAGGCAAGTCTGAAGAGTGCACAAATATCTCTCGCAAAGCTTCAGGAGCCTGCGACCGCGCTTTCGTTGACCCAAACGCAAAATAATGCACAAAATGCAGTCGACAGCCTTTCAAAAATGTACGCTACTTCCTACAATGACGTCACTGCTACATATCTTGATCTGGCTCCGATATTGGCGGATCTTGTCAGCATTGATACCGGAACCGCCACGAATAAAAATGATCAGTGGAACATCGACTTTTACAAAAATTCTGTAACAACATACGATCAGGCGGATACGGATACTTATTACAACAACGCGTACAGCGCACTTACCGAGGCTCAAACGTCATATAATACCGCTTACGCCGATTTTCAGGCGACAAACCAGCAAAGCAACGCAACGACCACAGATAATATCACGAAGGAGACCTACGCGACGACACAATCCATAGTAAATGCTCTGAATGCCGCGAATGCGTTTCTTCAATTCTATGAGGACCAGCTTAAGCTCGTCAACAAAGTACCTTCCACTGTGGCCGATACGGATCTCACGATCCTCAATACAGATATCAGCAAGATGAATTCCCATCTCTCAACACTTCTGAACGACACCAGTACGATCACGGCCGATAAACAAAACATCGTAACGACCGGGCAGTCGCTCGCACAATTACAAGCAGGGCCGGATCCGCTTGATGTTCAGTCCGCGCAACTTTCCGTCACGCAGCAACAAAATGCTCTGAATGATGCGGAAAACACGTTGGCAGAATACACGATAACGGCACCGTTCGCCGGAACGATAGCCAATCTCTCGATCAGTAAAGGTGATTCCGTGGGTAGTGGAGCAGTAG
>CAINVT010000025.1 GCA_903854215.1 uncultured bacterium
CTCGGTTATAGATGTGGTAAAACTCCCCGACAGCGAATGACCCCTTTCGCAGCATGCAGGTAAGTCTAACATCAAAATTCAAATATCTCTGCATCGCATCCGTAAGGCGAAACCTTTCGGTACTGAAAGGTTTCGCCTTACGGACTAGGATTTGATCCTTCAAAAAACTACCAAATAGTACACAAATGAAAACTGGCGGGGACCCCTCCCGCCAGCTTGGTGACAAGTGTACCAAAAAATAACGACACACTTCATCTCCACAAGAGAACTCTGTGGATAGTCTGATAGAAGACTCCGGAGGATCTGATCCTCCGGAACGAATGCTTAGGCCTCGTTCATAAATAACGCGCTCACTGCTGTGAGCATTAAGGACGTGGCACAAGGGCGACTGTCACAAATAATGGGTACATTATTTGTGGAAGAGCCCTTAGCCTTGGCGCGTTTCCATCTTGCCTTCCACGATACGCCACTGCCCGCTCTCGATGAGCGGTTCTGCTTTCTTGTATTTCAAAGTCTGTGTCTCGGTGCCGTTCGTGATGGTGACGTGGTCGTTGCGACCGAATCCACCGTGCGAGGTCTCGACCGACGCTGTGATGATAGATGCGGCTTTTTGAATCGCCTCACCCGCTCTATCAACGGGTGTTTGCACCGGTGCGATCTGTGCCATTTGCAGAATGATCTGTGATACGCGATCCGTGTAGGCGGATTCCATCGCATGAAAAAGATTCAAGCCCTCCTTCTTGTATTCAACGAGCGGGTCACGCTGGCCGTACGCACGGAGATTGACGCTGCTACGCAAATATTCCATTGCTTCGAGATGATCGACCCAGAGGAAATCGATCGTCTGCAAAATTGCTCGGCGCATATTCGGATAGAACGCATCACCGATCTCCTGTCGCTTTTGATTGATCATTGCTGTTACGTCCGCATCATGTTCGAACAGTCGGGTGAGTTCCGTATCAATCGCCGAATTGTCGCCGGTCAACAGCATGCGTCGACGGCCATAGATACTCTGGCGTTGCACGTTCAAGACGTCGTCATACGAAAGCACGTGTTTGCGCGCATCGAAGTTCAGCTCTTCGATCTTGGTCTGTGCCTTCTCGAGTGAACGCGTGATCATCGAATTGAAGATCGGTTCGTCCTCGGGGATCTTGAAGGTGCCCATGACACGCTTAAGTGTATCGGAGGCGAAGACACGCATGAGCGAGTCGTCGAGCGAAACGACAAATTGTGTCTTACCGGGATCGCCTTGACGACCGGATCGGCCGCGCAACTGGTTGTCGATACGTCGAGCCTCGTGACGTTCGGTACCCAATACAAAAAGACCGCCGGCATTTCTTACCGCAGTCGCCTCATCATCACTTCCCGGATTGCCGCCGAGCTTGATATCGACACCGCGCCCCGCCATGTTGGTCGCGATCGTCACCGCGCCGCGCCTTCCCGCCTGCGCGATAATCTCGCCTTCGCGTTCATGATTCTTCGCGTTCAACAATTCATGCGGTATCCCCTCTTGTTTGAAATATGCCGACAAGAGCTCGTTCTTCTCGACAGAGGCAGTGCCGATCAAAACAGGCGTCCCCTTCTCATGAAGTTCACGCACGGTCTTGCTGATCGCTTTCATCTTGCCGTTCTCGGTCTGAAATATGAGATCGTCTTCGTCGATACGCGCAGAAATTCTGTTGGTCGGCACGACAACCGTATTGAGGCCGTACACCTTGTAAAACTCCTCCGATGAAGTGACCGCGGTCCCCGTCATACCGGCAAGCTTGCCGTATAGGCGGAAATAGTTCTGGAACGTGATCGAAGCGAACGTACGTGATTCTTGTTGGACGGTCACGCCTTCTTTGGCTTCGATAGCCTGATGGAGGCCGTCAGACCAGCGCCTACCCGGCTGCATACGACCGGTGAGCTCATCCACAATGACGACCTCACCATTGCGCACGACGTAGTCCTTATCACGTCGATAGATCGCTTTCGCACGCGCTGCCGTCTCGAGATGATGTACGAATTTGATGCCCGCATCGGTATAGATATTCTCGACACCTAATTCTTTCTCTGCTTTCTCGATACCCGCATCGGTGAGCGAGATCTGTCGATGTTTCTCGTCGATCGCATAATCCTCCTCATCAACGAGCATCTAGGCAATGGCAGCGAATCGTACGTAGAGCGATTCGGCATCGGCAATGGGCGCCGAGATAATGAGCGGCGTGCGCGCTTCATCGATCAAAATAGAGTCGATCTCATCGACGATCGCGTAGTTATAACCTCCGTCTTTCGGCAAACGCTGACGAAGTTTCTCGGGCTCATATTCGAGACTGTCACGCAAATAATCGAAGCCGAATTCATTGTTCGTCCCGTAGGTGATATCAGCAGCATAGGCATCGTGACGCGTCACCGGCCGCAACAGATCATGTTCGATCTTGAAGCTGCCTTCTCCGCGCTCTTCTGCGATGGCTTCGCCCGCTGAAGCTTCAGCGAAAGCTGGATCGTACAGGTATGACGATTCGTGATTGATAACCCCAACCGAAAGTCCGAGCACATGATATACCGCCCCCATCCATGCCGCATCGCGCCGCGAGAGGTAATCGTTGACCGTGACAACGTGCACACCCTTGCCGGTGAGTGCATTGAGATAACAGGGCAGCGTTGCGACGAGCGTCTTACCTTCACCGGTGCGCATCTCGGCGATGTCGCCGTTATGGAGGATCATGCCGCCGACAAGCTGAACATCAAAGTGGCGTTGACCGAGTGCGCGCGAACTCGCCTCTCGGACAGCCGCGAATGCCTCGGGGGCCAGCTCGTCGAGCAGCGTTTTCTCGGCTATTCCCCGAGAAAGTCCATCGGCAAGCCGAGCCTTGAACTCAGCGGTTTTGTCTTTTAATTGCGCGTCCGAAAGCGATTTGAATTGCGGCTCGCGGTCGTTCACCTGTGCGACAATAGGCTCCGCACGCTTCAGCGCCGCGGCGTTCTCATCCCCTACCAATCGATTCCAAAATCCCATGGCGTTATCCTACCTCAAAATGCGCTTTTTTGCGACGCAGAAACAGCACTACAGTGACCGACACGATCTGACTCATTTCTCGGCACATGAATGAAACTCGTCGAAACATATTGAGTGATCGCAAAAGATATTTTAAATAAATCCATCTCCACAAGAACATTCGCTGAAAAAAATTACCGGCACTCATTGTAAAGACAAAATGAAAAATCCCCGCGTCAGACGCGGGGATTTTTCGAGAAACTATCGGCGCTTCTTCGCTACCTTCTTCGTTGCCTTCTTTGCAACCTTGCGCTTTTTTGCTGCCATATATGATATAAAGATTTATTTTTCTTGAGTGGTTAATTCGACCCGCATTCGCGCACGTCATGGCACGAAGATGCGTTTACTCAATCATTATTACACTCATGTTGCGTATCGCATCGCATTATGTAAATAAATGTGGATAACTTTTTTTATTTGCGCACACACATTTGTAAAAAATTATGCAAAAAAATATAACAGAAAAAAGGTTTTTGAATTTGAACCGGCCATCGCTCGTGCGAATTAAAAAATCATCTCCCTACTCGATCGGCGTAGTAAAAAATTAAGCGAGATACAAAATCAAAAAGACGCAGTGCGGAGGACGGGTGCGAGCACGCAAAGGGCTTCGCCTTAAGAGCCTCTCGGTTCTTAAATATTTCCTCCACGGGGAAACTACAGTTTCCCCGACCCCTTTCGATACTTTGGAGCTCGCACGTCCTCCATGTCTTTTTGCATATGCAAAAAGACGCAGTGCGGAGGACGGGTGCGAGCTCCAAAGTGAAAGTCTTATGTGAGTGCCGCCGCCCTCCGCACTGCGTCCTTCGTATCCGCCAGCTGGCGGAGAAGTCGGGACTGCGTCATTTCAGTGTGTGAGGAATATCTACCATCAAGATTACCACGCATGTATTCTGTCGCAAGATGCGGTCGTGCCCTTAATTATCCGGACACCAAAAACCGCTCTTTCGAGCGGTTTTTGGCAACTTTCACGTTTTAGGTACTACACAATCACACGGATGTGTGGCACTCACGAGTCGAAGTATACGATATACGTAGAGCAGTGCAAGCACGAATTCCCTATCGTACCTTGATCGTATTGTTCTGGATCTCTTGTATGAGCGCATTGGCCTGGTCGGCGGAAGATGGTACTGCTTTGGCGAGCTGTTGCAGTGTTGCGATCGCTTGAGCGGTATTCTTCATCTGGAAATAACCGGCGGCAAGCATCTGATAGGCGCTCACGTCGGTCGGATTCGCGGCGATGTAGGCGGTCCAGACCGAGACGATCGCTCCGTATTCATTTCGCGTTGCGAATGCGGAGGCAAGCTGTTGATTTACTACCGCACCTAACGTCATAGTCGCCGGCGTGAGCAGTGTGTTCACCGTTACATCATCGCCAGCACGTACTGCCGCGGCGATGTAGTATCCAAGCGCCTGTTGATCATCAGTATCGAGCTCGTACGCTTGCTTGAAGACTTGTTCAGCCGCCGCAAGCTCCCCGAGCGCCTGATCATTCAACCCGACTTGGAAGAGAATCGATTGTTTTTTGGGAGAAAGATCGTGTGCGGCATTGAGCGTAATGGCAGCGTCTTTGTAATCTCCGAACGAGTCCTCGACTGTCCCGATGAAGAACGGGAATCGCGCATCGAGCGGTGAGACCTTTTCCTGTAACTGCATCTCGCTGACCGCATTCGTGAAGAATTGCTGTTTGATACTGTCGGGAACATTTTGTGAAGATGCGGCGGCTGCCTGGGCGGCCATTTGTGCAAGTTGTTCGCGCACCTCCTGTGTACCGAAAGTATTGTACGAGATCGCCTTCTCGAAGGTCGCCGGATTGGGACTCTCGAGCGCAGAGAGCAGTGTGACGTTCTCTTGAAGCGCATTCCAGTTGATGAGCCATGCGGCAATACAGGCGATAGCAACGGTGCCGATTGCCGCATAGGGCAACGTCGGCGTCGGCAGCAGTTCACGCGTCACGATCGCCGGTGCGTTATCAGCCACATTCCGTCGCCATACGAGATACGCCAGGACGGTACCGAAGAGAATGTAACTCGTGACATTGTCGAATACCGATAGGTTGTGGATGAAATACCCTGCGAGGAGTCCGGTAATAATGCTGCGCTCGGCAAGTGTGAACGCGTGTATACCGGCTTTTGTCTTACGCCAGAGCTCCCACAGCGTCGCGGCGAAGATCGAGAGATACGCAGCGAGTCCGAGAATGCCGCCGGCAACGAGCCAGTCGAAGATGATATTATGCACGCGGTCGAACCACGGCTCCTGTGCATACATGCGCGGATCGTAGTATTTATCAAAGACGATCGCGTAATTCTCCTGTCCCCAACCGAGGATCGGACGTTCCAAGACACCTTTCGTTGCGATCTGGATATTGAGAAGTCGCGCATAGATCGTGTCGTCCGAGAGAGATATTGAGGCGAGACGATCGAGGAAGCCGACACTGTTGATCCATGGTGTGTTGTGCGCCATTCGTAACCCGCCGGCAAGTACGACCACGACGATAACCGCACTTGCGGCAATGTAGCGCATGCGTCGCGACCCTTGCAGGAACGCGTAGAGCACGATCGCAAGCAGTCCGCCGCCGATAAGACCGAGCTCGGTACCGCGCGTACCCGTGAAGAAGAGTGCGATCGTGTCGAGTACAATGACGAAGGCAAGTACGTAGCGTCGACGTATGAACATGAACGCCTCCATAAGAGCGATCGAGAGCAGCGCGATAAAGAACAAGAGACCGAGCGAAGCCGCCTGTGGCGCAATACATATGAAGCCTGCAAGAAGTGCAAATGGTAACGCAACACGATCCATTACACCCCAGTCTTGGTCTCCCTCTTGCACCATCAACAGTACCGCAATAAACACGTTGAAGAGCATGTACACGGCAAGATAGATCGGGTTGCCGAACGTCGCATCGATACGAGTCGCAAGCCCCGCAGATCCGGCAACCTGAGATAATCCGTAGATGCTCAAACATGCCGAGATCGCAAGCGTGAATTGGAAAAGTCGACGCCAGAGATTCTCCGTATTCATCACGACAGATGCGATCGTGAGATACACAAAGAGATGCGCGATCGTTATCCAGCCGTCCATACGCTCATAATTGCTCCAGAAGCTCTTGAGCGCGTTGGCACCCTGTGCATCAGCGAGTGCGATCACGAGTATAAAAAGCGCAAAGCAGCCGAGTATCCATCCGCGCTTGGGACGATATCGTGCGTCCACGAGGGCGAGCGCAAGCCAGAAACCGGCGAGGAGCTCGACGATGAGTCGAAAAGTGAAATTCTTGCCGGTAATGTACGGGAAAAAGAGCGAGGACGAGACGATTAATGGTACGAACGGGAGCGCAAAGATGCCGGCGATCACGATCCACCGTAATATGGTATTGAGTTTCATGGCGAGATTGTACCATGATTTGCGTCTAAACTAACGGCTGTAAAAAACAACTGCCCCCAATTTCATTGACAATTCACTTGACGGGTATATACTTTTTGAGTCCTTCGGAAACGCCACGCGCAAGCCTGGCGTTTTCATTTTGTCTCTATGGCATCAATCTCTTTTCTAATCAGTTCACGCCAGCGACTGATGTCCATAATGATCACCTTATTCGGATATGTTCTTGCTAAGTCTTTCAATTTCTTAGCGAAGCGGCCATGTGAATAACCGGCACTATCGACCCATGAGCGAGGATCAGATACGACTCTGACAGTGCATCCTCTTGCGATTAGTTTATGAATAAGATACTCAAAATCTCCGTCGGCCGTGAAGATCATAAATTCCATTCCCGCTTCGGCCAATTCCATGGCATCTGCCGTCAGCTCGACATCACAATTTGATTTACGACGATAGCCCATATCTACCACCTTGACCGCCTCTTCGCCGCATCCGCTGCATCGAAACTGCACCGTCTTGTCGGGATTCTTGTATGTTATTACCGCTTTTGTCCGCACACTACAGCCAAACTTTTCATGAAGTGCGACAAACTCGTCTGCCAATGTAGTATCGCCGTTTTCGACGCCGGAATAGAGATATATCCTCTGACATCCCCAACGCTTCTGATCTTTCAAGTACGCGCAGAGCTTCGTCCAATCAACGACAAATCCGCACATCCGTTGAGTTGTACTTGCAGTATTTTGGGCATCGATCAAAGCGTAGCGTGTCGGATGCTTCGGTTCATTATCTACCGCTTTTGTTTTTCCTCTCATCGCAATAATTATACCGCTATCTCGGACTCTTCAACGGTGTGCATGGTGCCCATGCGCATATCATGGATAGCGCTGTTCAATAGTCTGATACACGATTTGCGAGATGTCGGCAATCGCCGATTCGAGTCCTAAAATACTGCTACCCTTCGTCATAATGCAGAGCACGTAGGGATGGTCCGGATAATATACGATACCGCAATCCTGCAACTCTGCACCGATCTGTTGACCTTGCGCGTTGGGAATACGGGCATCGCCGAATTTCTGTGCGACGATGACACCGTTGGGCACGCCCGCTTCGATACCTTTGCTAAAATCGCCTTCCGAGAGCAGTTGTAGAAGTTGCTCCGAATGGTCGCGGTCGAGATACGTAGCGTTGTAGAGGACGCGCAAAAATAGTGAGTATGATTGCGCCGTTGCATAATCGGGATTGGTAGGACTCGGCTTGACTCCCAGATCAGCAAAGAGCGTCGAGAGAACCTTGAGCTGACCTATCGCCGATAGATGGTCAGCGAGTAATTGTTCTGCGTTATTATCAGAATATCTGATCATGTGCTCGATAAGCGTTTCGACCGTATAGGTGCCGGGTGCCAGTTGTACCGGCGATTCGACTTGTTCATCCGCGTCAAGATCGGGCGTGCCGGAATAATATACCGATTGTGATAGTACCGACGGATCTTGTTCTGCAAGACTGTAAAATGCCATCGCCAGCGGGATCTTGGTAAGACTCGCTGGATCATAGAGCGTCGTCGGATTGATATTGAAACCGTCAGAATTATTGATATCGCGGAAGCTGACTGAAGCAGTCGCCAGTCTGGCGCTTTGTTGTGCCGCAATGTACGAGGTTATCTTTTGATAGAGCTGCGCGTATTCGAGTGCCGGATTCACACCGCCCAAACTGACGGTGATCAGCGGGTCCGTAAATGCGTATGCCGAACTCGATGCAAAATCACTTTCCCGCACGGCGTGTACGTTCGGCTCCGACTGATGCCCCTCCACGATGTACATTACAAGACCGACACCTGCAGCACCGAGCAAGAAACCGATGAGTCCCGCGCGAGTGGATACTGATAGCCGTCTCCATTGTTTTGTGAAATTCATGTGTGATACTGCCCCGCCACTTCAGTATACGGGCGCCACTCACAAATACAAAACCGACGAGCCGTTTGATGGGAACCGTCATGGTACCCATGACGGTCTAACAACATATCCAAAAATGCTGGTATGCGGATGTACGTATGCTACTATATTAATAACCAACCTCCGTAAGGAGGAATCGACCGACCGCCCCCGCAAGGGGCGGTTGGGCTTTTAGGCCTCGTTCATAAATGTGGAAGAGCCCTTAGAGAAAGCCGTTCATCCGCTTGACTGTTTCCATAAGTGCGGTGAATGTACGAGTATCGAGACGTTCGACGCTTCGACTCATCCGTTTGGTGCTGATAATGCGCAGTTGCGTCACGATGACTCGTGAGCGATATCCATATTGTTGCAAGTCAAAATAGAATGGAGTATCTCCCTGTACGCTGGTAAGCGGTGCGATCAGACAAGTGTCGTTGCCGAACACTTTCAGCACAACAATGGGACGTTCGAAGTGAGGACCTCCGCCGTCTTGTTCATGTCCGATGTTTATACCCAGATCGGACCACCATACCTCTCGACGTTTTACATGCGTCGTCTTGCGTTTCTTTTCGATACGCTGCTTTTGTTCGTTCCACTCATCGAACGGTTTTGTTTCATCAACCATCATACGGGATATCGTATCACGGCTCGCCGGAGCCTCGACGGTGCATCGGGCACGCGCATGGGCACCATGATGGTGCCCATGCGCATTTTGCATGTTGTGACAACACAAAACCCCCACGTCTGACGTGGGGGTCTGTGTTACTTACGTTGTCGCCGTAAGAGTTAGCTGACCGAAGGTTAGTTCGATCGAGTCTGTGTGATGCCGAATGATGGCAACCCACTGACACCGTAACCATTTGTCCAGTCAGACGCCGAGAGGGCCGAACTCGTGAGAGAGTTCGGGGACCAGACGAAGTTGCCTGTGAGAGTGGATGCGGCCATTACTGGAGCGAGGTCTGTACCATCACCCGTGAGAGCGGTGGTGACATTCCACGACGCATTGCCGCCACTGTAGGTGACCGATGATGCCTTCACGAGGAAGTACCAGGTCGTTCCTGCAGGAACTTCAAGTGCTGACGCCAGCGGCTTGGTAGTTGTTGACGTTATTCCAGCAGGAATCGCCGCGAGGTCAATCGCGCCATTCGTACCATCCTTAGTCACCAAACCGTTCAACGTACCACCTGCCGGATTAGAAAATGCTGAATCCGTGTAGGCGTAGAGTTGAGGGTTGGTTACCGTGACTCCAGTACCCGGATTGATCGTGAAGCTAAACTTCGCGAGACCAATCGGGTTCTTTGTACCTGCTGTGACGGAAAATGCAATGAGCTTACCGTCAGCAACACCAGTGCTGTTCAAGGTCGACAGTGCGACCGTCGGTGTACTCGCGAAGATCGCGACACCGGTGGTCGGCATTGTTGCCGAACCTGAATCAACCTGTGTATTGCCGGAAGTACCATTGGCATCCGCGAGACCAACCTTGATCTCATGGCCACTGATACCGGACTGACCAGTACCAATCGAGGCGATATCCGCCTTGAGGGTAAGAACAGTCTGGACATTCTGCGCGATACTGATACCGGAGATCGTCGAGGTCGCGTAGTAGTACGCGCTCGGGGACGTTCCGACCGGTGCCTTACCGTTGAAGTTAGCGGTACCAATTTGAGTCGAACCATTCCAGATCGAGACAACGCCGTTGGCGAGGTCAGACGATGAGGCAAAGGTCGAGTTCAACTTGAGACCGATGTTCTGGAGGTTGACCGAACCGGATGTCGGCTGGAGCGTAAACGTTCCAATCGTCACACCAGTAGTACCACCAGCAACCTGAGCGTACGAGAGAGCAGTCGGAACAGTGGCCGCCATGGTCGCTGTGCCGAGTGTCATGTTACCCGAGGCGCTTGTTGTCATGTTCGGAGTGATCGTATTACCCGAGACTGCGCCCGTAACCGTCGGAGCATAACCCGATGCTGAGCTTACACCCGCATTGAACACGCTGTTGGCCGCGAAGCTACCGCCGATATTGCACTCCAATGACAGAGTCACTGTGGTGCCCTTCGGGATAGTGAGCGAGTTCGCAAAGATGAAGTTCGCCTCAAGACCAGTCACTCCTGACGGACTTTGTGACCACTGACTCGAACCAATCGCTTGGTTATTCAAGACTGTGGTGCCGTTGTAGAGCTGACAGTTGGTGAGATTCGATGCCATGATCGCTGCGGTCGTACCGCTGACCAAGTTGACCACAATCGGAAGTGAATTGATGCGTACATCTTCACCTGACTGTGAGGCGTCGAGAACGACGTTCGCAAGTACGTAGTTGTTCTGGTTAGCTGTAACGCTCGTCGCTGCCGGCGAAGCCGAAGCTGAAACGTTGAGCTGGCCGGACTGTACCGTCATGGTACTCATCGTGACCGAACCAACACCAGAGAACGAAACGTACGTGCCCGAGATCTGACCGACAGCACCTGGCCACTCCGTAGAACCCGGAGTCGTCGAAAGGGTGTAGGACATACCGTTCGGAGTCACCGAACCATTATCCTGTGTGGATGCGACCGTAGCCTTGATGGTGTACGTCATCGGTCCAGTCGGGAAGGTGATCGAACTATTGAAGACGACTTTTGCGGTCGTGTCATTTTCATCAACAGGACCAGCAACAACGTTGCCATTCGAGTCAACGAGCGTGACGTTCTTCAACTGAACACCTGCGGTTGATGAACCAACATCAACTGTAAGGCTGTTGATCGTGACCGGCTCACCAGTGAAGTTGGTCTGGAAGCCGCCCATGACCTGGTTCGGGGTATTGATCGCGATGTTCTGCGGAGCGACGTTACTCGCCGACGATACCGTCGAGAGCTGACCGGCCGTGACCGTCATAGTCGAACCCCAGTAGAGCGGATTGCCCACTTGCTCAAAGCCCGAGGTGTTGTTGCTACCAACCGTATACGTACCGTTCGAACCACTGTACGCCGGCGCGATGCCGTAGCCGTACGTCTGGCCGACGAGATAGATATCGGATGCGCGGTAGATGTCGAACTCAACGGTGCGGCTGGAAGCCGACGAACCGGTGAGATCACCTTGGATATATACATCAACCGAGTTGCCCTTGGTGATCAAGATGCCACCTGGGAACGTCGATGTGTAGTACTTGCCGGAGGCGTCAACCGTGACCGCGTAGCTCGTGCCGTTGACAACGGTCTTGAGATTGGCGATGTCAGTCGATCCTGCAGAACCAGTCTGATTCCACGTGATCGAGTAGAGCTTCTGATCTTCAGCAGAACCCGTAGTGATACGGAGACCGGAGAACGTGAGGCCCGTCGTACCAATCGGTTCAGAACGCTTGCTGTTCGGATCGAATCCTGAGAGACCGATCGTAGCTTTACCGATCTGGAGAGACTCGTTGATCGTCTGCTGTGCACCCGTGATCGGGAGCGAGCCAGAGACTGCAACGGAGGTGTTGACACCAACGACTGCGATGGAGGCGACTTCGCCCGCATTGTTGTTTGTCGTCACCGTCTCCATGTTACCCGCAACCGTGTAGGTCATCGAAGCGCCGGCGGGGATGGTGAACGTGCCACCGATCGTCGCCTGATGATTCGAGTTGAAGGTTTGCGAGTTGCCGTACTGGAGTCCGTTGCTGTCGATGAGAATGACTCCCGCGAAGGCGTTGTCATTCGCAAGACCCGTGCGCTGAACCGTGACACCGTTGATCGTCACTGCAGCCGACGTGTTGTTGGCGATAGTGAAGGTCGTGAACGGTACGCGAGTCGCGTTGACCGGAGCGAGCGAGTTGGCAGGCTGGCTACCAGCTGTAACAGTGATACCTGCGCCTGTCGTCGTTGTCGTTCCGCCACCGGTTGTGGTGGTGGTCGTCGTCGAGCCGGCGCAGAGTGCGTTGGCCTGTGCACGCGTTCCCGCGTACCAGTTACCGTTGCCTGCCGTGAGGCCGACCGGAGTCAAGATCGCAGACGCGTAGGCGTTCTGGAAGGCGATGACCGCAGCCTTGGTGGCCGCACCGAAGTAACTTGATTCGTTACCAGGTGAGCCGGCGCCTGTCGCCGCTACTGTGAAGCCGTGATTGTTAAGGAATTTTTGGAGCCACAAAACTTGACCACCACTCTTACCCTTTGAGAGGTTCTGAGTGAAGGTGTAGCATCCTGCAGATGTCGACGTCGTTGTCGTCGTCGAACCCTGCAAAGATTGGATCTGTGCGAGCAATGCTGCGACCTGTGCTTGAAGAGTGGAAACTGTATCCGCCTTCACCGGAGCGGCGAATGCGAATGAGATACCAACCATCAAAGCTACGGCCGTGAGCACTGCTACAACATTCTTTGTTGCTAATGCTTTTACCATAATTTTTTTTGACCTTTGCACCCCATAAAAATAAATTTACGGAGCCGCGCGCGCCTTCCTTCGACAAGAATGCGCGATGCGTATGTGTGTCTTCTAATAACTAATTGATAACTGAAGACCACTAATAATCGCAAACGTATATCTCGTCTTCGCGCGGATAAAAATGAAAACGATTTCTTCATTTCATTCCTCGCTTGACGTGATACATATGCCTACCCAAAACTTGAAGCGCACTTCGGGAGTTCAGGGGTAAGGCGAAACTTGCTAGCCCACCCATAAACGTACGTAGTAATGTACATCTATTACGTGAGGTTAGCAGTAAGAGGGAAGAGGTCATTCGGCGTTTCATCCGTGTCCGAAAAATCAGTTAGTCAGAAAGCAATACGTGCAAAATATATTGCATGTATCTTTTTGTTTTCGTGCCCTATGAAAATGTCAAAGATCGCGAAGAACTTTTGCAACACGTTCACCGTCACCCGATGATTAGTACTATCCGTACTGTCCGTATTGCGCGACACCTCTCTAATGAAAGAGGTATCTCCGCAATTATATACTGGTACCTACCGGATATGATACGTTGCGACTCCCCGCTTTGTGGATAACTTGTGGGTAAACGTGTGGTAGGAAACCCGCCACATTCGCACACAAGCTCTTGACAGGATACCTGACCCCACCGATAGAGTCAATCAATAGAGAGGCGCCAACTGCCCGTGCCTTTCCGGCAAAATTAAGCCGTTTGTTCGGCTGATTCGGTCACCTGGTCGGCCGACTGGAGCGATTCTTGTCGAGGCGCATCCGCGGCCACGCGTACATACTTACTCCAGCGTTTGAACCCGATCTTCGTCACCCGCCCCATGGTCACGAGATCCGCCAATTCGCGCTGGATCATCTTCTCGCTGTATTCAGGAAGATTGACCGCGATCTCTTTGATACCCAGTTCAGCTCCGTTTCGTAAGACCTCTAAGATCCCATCCATGCGGCGGTTCATATGGCTGTCCTTTTGATTACGGACATCTCTACCATCGGTATCTATGTCTTTTACAACGTTCGTGTCCTTTATATTACGTATGTCCTTTATGTCTTTTGAGGAATCACGGACATCCATAGTAAGATCATCACGTGAAAATCGGACACTCTCCGAAAGGATCGAACGTCTTGATGATTCCATAAAAGTACCAAGATCGTCGATGGCATCCGTCAAGATATCGGCATTTTCAAATGATACGAACCCCGACACTGCCAGGATTCTGACGAGAGAGATAAGATGCCGAATCGATGCTTCAATCGCATAGACCTTCTGAGATCCGACCGTACGCAATTCATCCCGAATACCGAGGATATCTCCGAGAAGAATGGATGAGCGTTCACGAACAATCCGTCGAATCGGCTCGGCAGGATCTATGTGATTCGTGAGGAGATGAATCGCTGCTACGAGACGCTCCGCGCGACGATAGGCACGTTCACCCATCTTATTGTCACCAAACGGCTGTGTTTTGATTGTCTGTTTATCGACAAAGTGCGATATATTCTCTGTCCGTTGCACGTCCTTTTTGGAGTCCATACATCATTACTTATCGTACGTTAGTTGTCTTAGAAGAAACCCTATCGAAGACAGTATAGTCCTTTCATCATGCGAATCAATGGAGCAGTACTTGTTTTCGTTGTCCGATATATGAATTCACAATCTTGCATACCGCCAAAACAATGCGCAAATGGGCGCCGTTTTGTTGACTAGCGTGGTATTATGGTGTGCATGAGCAAGGATGAACGACGACGTAAACGCCGACCGCGCAGCGATGTGATGCGCGATGCTGAGGTGGCAGCAGGACATACAAGTGTAAGCAGCGAAGCGATGCGCGGAGTTGCTGCAATATTCTCGATTGCCGTTGCGATCTTTCTCATTGTTGCGGAGGCGGGTGGTGGGGGGTTCGTCGGTAGTGATGTATACAGCGGACTCTCTTGGGCTTTCGGTGTCGGGTATACGTTACTGCCAATATCACTCTTCCTTCTTTCTGTCGTCATATTCAGATCATTTGAAAAACATTTCGGTTGGATTCATTTGGTAAGTTTGTTGGTGTTTCTTATATCGAGTATGGGGCTCGTCAACGTTGCCTTCCGTGGTCGCGGTGGTGTATTGGGGGCAGCGGTTTCCAATCCTCTTCTCTCCTCCATCGACACGACGGCGACTGTCGTCTTTTTGCTCGCATTCATTATCGCCGCACTGATCATCGCCTTCGACGTACATCTCGGCGCAGTGGCAAGCGCACTGCGCGCACGATTCATCGCGTTGCGTTCGAGACCAACGGACGATCTGGCTTCCGTCGAACACGCAGCAGTGACCGGACTTCCTGCTGAAGACGCGGAAGATATTCCGCATGAGGATCAGGCAGTTGGGGTACCTGAGGCGACCGACACGTCAGCGAGGAAAAACGCCGGTGCGATCGCATCTTTTTTCAAGGGAGACACTCCTGCCGACGGCTTCCCGATCGTCGCGACGTTGGGTGAAGCATATGTCCCGCCACCGATTTCTATCCTTTCAAAGAATCGCGGCAAACCCGAAGTCGGTGATGTCAAAGCCAACATGAATATCATCAAACGCACGCTTCAGAATTTCGGCATCCAGGTCGAGATGGATGAGGCATCGATCGGACCGACAGTCACCCGCTACTCAATGAAACCGGCCGAGGGTGTACGCCTCTCGAAGATACTCACTCTACAGAGCAACCTCGAACTCGCACTTGCCGTCAGCCCCGTCCGTATCGAAGCACCGATCCCCGGCAAGTCACTCGTCGGCATCGAAGTACCTAACATCTCGCGTACCATGCTTGGCCTATCACCCTTGGTGACCGATGAGAAATTCACCAGTTCCGACAAACCTTTGCTCGTTTCACTCGGGCGATCCATTACCGGCACACCGGAATTCGTCGATCTCGCGAAGATGCCGCATATGCTCGTCGCCGGTACGACCGGAGCGGGCAAGTCGGTCACCATGCACAATTTCATCGTCTCACTCCTGTATCGTTGCGGACCGGAACGTTTGCGCTTCATCATGGTCGACCCGAAGCGTGTCGAACTCACACTCTATAATTCGATTCCTCACCTCCTCACACCGGTCATCACCGACGCCAAGAAAGCGATTCTCGCCCTCAAATGGCTCGCCAAGGAAATGGATCGACGGTACAACATTCTCGAAGCGGAACATGTCCGCGACATTTCCTCTTACCACGAGAACATCGTCGCTCCAGCCGTCGCTAAAGCTATGGCCGGCAAGCCTGCCTTCAGCAATGGAGTCGAGGAAAAATTACCGGAGGCCATGCCCTATATAGTGGTTGTCGTCGATGAATTGGCAGATATCATGCAGGCATACCCGCGCGAACTCGAAAGCGGGATCGTGCGCCTCGCACAGATGAGCCGCGCCGTCGGTATCCACCTCATCCTGTCGACCCAGCGTCCGTCGGTCAAAGTTATCACCGGTCTCATCAAGGCGAACATCCCCGCCCGTCTTGCTCTGCAGGTCGCTTCACAGATCGACTCACGAACAATCCTCGATATGGGCGGTGCCGAAAAGCTCTTGGGTGCCGGCGACATGCTCTTTCTCTCCGGCGAAATGAGCAAGCCGCGACGCATCCAGGCCGCATATATATCAGAAACCGAAGTGAAAAAGATCGTCGCCTATCTCGCAAAGCAATCCGAGGGAACACTTCCGAGCGAGATCGATTTCACCGATACGAAGGTGGCGGGTGGCACCGATGCAATATTCTCCTCGATGATCGGTGGCAATATGGATGATGAGGAAGACGACGAGCTCTACAGCGAAGCGAAGCGGACCGTGATCGAAGCGGGCAAGGCATCGACATCGTATCTCCAGCGCAAACTCGGCGTCGGCTATGCGCGCGCAGCCCGTTTGATGGATATTCTCGAAGATCGCGGGATCATCGGTCCGTCTGACGGTGCGAAGCCGCGAACAGTCATCGGTGACGGTAACGCGGATGAGTTGGCACGGGCTCCTGAATCGGATGAACCGGAGGAGATTGAAACAGAACTTATATGATGAGAGAGCTTTCAGGTTTCAGAAAATATGTCGCACATTCGAGTCTTGAATTTTCTAAAAGCTAGCAGCTAGAAGCTAGTCCCTAATTCTCTATGCTTCCCTATCGCGACAGTCGACTAACGAAGATCGTGCTCGCCATATTCTTTCTCATCGTCATCGCATACGCGTACTACGAAGCGCACGGAATCATATTCGGGCCGACGATCGACATCGCTTCGCAGGCCATGACAGTAGCTGACAATCCCTATGTCCTGATCGAGGGCCAGGCCGATCGTATCGCCTCCCTATCGGTCGATGGTCAGCCGATCCAAGTAACCGAAACGGGTGCCTTCAAAGAACCGTATGTGCTTGCACCGGGGGTCAATCGCATCGTCTTTGACGCGAAAGATAAATACGGAAACGCCGCGCAAAAGGTCATTGAGATCGTGTACACCCCCGCAGCAACACCGATTCAAGCAGTTCCTGCAGCTACATCCACACCCGCAACAGATTCGACCACCTCGACAAGCTCGAGACAAGCCGGTTCGACTACGCTCACGGCAAGCAGCTCACCTGATTCAGTAGAATCACCTACTGGGTCAGTGACCGCACCGATAGCTCCCGGCCAGTGATTTGATACAATAGTGGAGACCTCGTTATTCATATAAATCATCAAGGGGTATGACAGGATTTGCAAAGAAAGAAAAGAAAGCACTTAAGGAAACAGGTACCGGCACCGATCGTGATATCGATCGCGCACTCGCCGAGATCAAGACGAAGTTCGGCGACGAAGCGATCATGAAATTGGGCGACACACCCAAGGTAGACGTCGATGCGATCCCGACGGGCTCGATCGGCATCGATTGGGCTCTCGGCATCGGCGGACTTCCCCGCGGACGCATCATCGAGATATTCGGTCCGGAATCATCTGGTAAGACGACGCTCTCACTTCACGTGATCGCCGAAGCGCAGAAGAAAGGCGGCATCTGTGCCTTCATCGATGCGGAACACGCGGTCGATCCGGAGTATGCGAAGAAGATCGGCGTCGACATCAATTCTCTTCTCATCTCACAACCGGACACCGGCGAGCAGGCGCTTGAGATCGTCGAGAGTCTCGTACGAAGCGGTAAGATCGATGTCATCGTTATCGACTCAGTCGCAGCTCTCACTCCAAAAGACGAGATCGAGGGCGATATGGGCCAAAGCCACGTCGGCAAGCAGGCACGTTTGATGTCGCAAGCACTTCGCAAACTTACCGCCATCTGTGCAAAGACTAAGACCGTCGTCATATTCATCAATCAGATCCGCATGCAGATCGGCGTCATGTTCGGCAACCCCGAGACGACTCCGGGAGGAAAGGCCTTGAAGTTCTACACGTCGGTCCGCATCGACATCCGTCGCATCGCGCAAATCAAAAAAGGCGATGAGACGATGGGCGGCCGCCACCGCGTGAAGATCGTGAAGAACAAAGTCGCGGCACCTTTTCGCCAGACTGAATTCGATCTCATGTACAACGAGGGCATCAGCAAAGAAGGCGAAGCGCTCGCGCTCGGCGAGAAGCTCGGTCTCGTGCAGAAATCGTCCGGCGGCAGCTACTCACTTCCCCCTTCCCCCACAAAGACATCTGGGGGTGAGGAGGTCAAAATGGGTCGTGGCTATGATGCCGCACGCACGTACCTGCGCGAGAACAAGCCGGTCTTGAACCAGCTCTTGAAGGATATCCGCAAGGGATTGAACGAGGGCGGCATGTCGGGAGCCAAGGTGAAAACTGGTGGGGATGATGTCGGCGGGGAGGAGTAGATGTGCTAACATGTTGTTAGTCTGGGTTCTTCGGGGTGACCCAGTGTGTTTGTTATACCCCGCACAGGAGGATGCAATGCCACGATCGGAAATTCCGCCGTAGTAGCGGATCGAGAAGCTCTACTCCTACAGGCATGGTTTCTCGTGAAGGAACGCGAACCTGCTTCGGATTTCAATGTCCACAAACAGTCGTGGGGGCATTGGAATCCAGGACCGAGCAAAGAACGGCACGAGGAGCTTCTTCTGAAAGCATGGTTCCGTGCGAAAAAAGTTGCTCCGTGGTGGCCATTCAATGCCCATGAAATGTATCCGTATCGTCGGCGTAATGATCCGCTACCAGTGGTGCTCAACGTGCTACGGTTAGTCGCGAAAAGCAAAGCTCATCCTCTCAGATTTGAGTGAGCAAAACCGCGGGCGGGGCTATCGAATGGCCCCGCCCGCAACTTTTGAAGCTGAACTTTCTACCCTAACTATTTGAAATAAGAGACTTATATTTTTTATTTCTATATGAAAAGAGATTGTGCTTGATGTCTTTTTCAATCCATTTTTGTTCATACTTCTTCGTGTATGTCCCTTTCTCCACATAACAGTGACCCCAGATATGCCGGGTATTGTTTCCTGTATCATCAAAGAAAATCTCTGCCAGCCGACCATTCACGATCGCGAATTGCCATCCTCCATCTGTCATATTCACACAATATCACATCATTGATATATGAAATGAGACTGGCCGTTGGGCCAGTCTCATCCGCTCATTTGCTTGATCGCGCTTTCGAAGCGGTCGCACCACCAGACCGGCATCTTAGGAAACATCCGTAATGCGTCACCCATTACAGCCAGATCATCGGATTCCCAGATCGTTTGCAACCAGCAATCGCGCACGCTTCCTGATGCAACGATCAATGCAAGTGTCTCGCGTTGTATTGATTCATCGATGTACATGACTATTCTCCCTGCTTCATCAGCTATATCAGAAAACTCCCTCGCAGGCAATTGGACAACCGTCAGAATATGGCTATAATAGGCGCATATGGTGATGCTTGCATACAACGAAGTCCTGCCGAAGCGCGTAGTCATCATGGACGGCGAGCCCTACGAAGTGCTCTCCGCCTGGGTCTTCCGCAAACAGCAGCGCAAACCGGTTAATCAGATCAAATTACGCAATCTCAAGAGCGGATCGATGATGGAGCACACACTGCACGTCTCCGACAAAGTCGAAGAGGCAGAAGTCGAGACCAAGCCGGCGAAATTCATCTATCACAAGAACGGCGAGTGGTTCTTCCATGCGGCCAACAATCCCTCCAAGCGGTTCACCCTTACCGACGAGATCATGGGCGATGCCGGCAAATATCTCATCGGCAACACCGATGTCGAGATGCGCTGGTTCGACGAAGAGCCGATCCAGGTGAAGATCCCGATCAAAGTCGAGCTCAAAGTGACCGATGCCCCGCCGAACACACGCGGCAATACCGCCCAAGGCGGCGATAAGGTCGTCACCGTGGAGACCGGTGCAACCTTCACGGTCCCGATGTTCGTCGAAGCTGGCGACACGATCCGCATCAACACCGAAACGGGCAATTACGTAGAGCGGGTATAGTCCGAAATAATAAATAGAAGACAGCAAAAAGGCGGCACCCCTTCAGGTCGCCGCCTTTAGATGTAGATAGTAGAGCGAGGTCGATTACTTCTGCACGTATGGAAGAAGTCCCATGAATCGAGCGCGCTTCACCGCTGCCTCGACGGCACGCTGCTGCTTGGCAGTGAGACCGCCTCGCTTGCGGCTGACCATGCGACCATGCGGATTGATGAATTGCTTAAGCAAGTCGACGTCCTTATAGTCCACGTGCTGAATATCATTTTGAGTAAGAATGTTTGCCATAGTATTTTATTAATTTTTGTATTTACTGAAAGCTAGAAGCTAGTCCCTATAAGCTAATCTAGAACGGTATATCATCCGGATTGATGTCTTCCTTCGGATAATCGATGCCTGGTCCCGCCGCATTACCACCGGCGGTATCTTCATTCATCGGATGATTCTCTGCACCTCCTGCGCTTGGAGCGCCGGTAGATCCTGAACCACGAGGACCGAACTGCACATACTCAGCGACTATTTCGGTGCGATACTTCTTTTCCCCCGTCTTCTTATCATCCCACGAGCTCGTCTGGATGCGTCCCTCGATAAAGGCGGTGCTACCCTTCTTGAGATATTGAGCTACGAGATCGGCCTGGCGACCGAACACGACGATGTTATGAAAGTCAGCTTGCTCCTGTTTAGCGCCGTTCTTGTCCTTAAAAACACGATTGGTCGCAATGCTGAAACTGGCAACATTCACACCCGACGGCAATGCGCGCAACTCCGGATCGCGGGTGAGATTACCGAAAATGATTGCCTTGTTGATGTACATAATACAAACAGCGTCTAGCTGATAGCTTCTAGTTGATAGGAAGATGAGATGCAAGAAAGACGCGCCATATTAGTCGGTTGTCAGTGTCTCGATCGCCTTATCGAGGTCGACTTCAGAGACAGCGATGGATGTATCCTCAACATGATGCGGTGCCGGTTTGATCACATCGGTGCGACGCACTTCACGCAAGGTCGGAATCTTCATGCGAGCGCGGGTTTCCTCGCGGACCGTACGGAAGATGATGTGGCGAAGAATCGTGCGATCTGCCTTGAGTGCTTCGTTCAATGTCTCGGATGCTTCGACAGATGATTCGAACTTGATCCAACCGAAATAGCCGCGATCGTATTGGACATTCTTGTCGCCCTCACGAGCCGTCATGGCATAGGAGAGCTTCATCAGTACCGGTGCACCTTCGGCGATGAACGAACCGCCCGCCTTCTCGATAACGGTGCGGATAGAGGCGACGACACCCTCGATGTCCTCTTCTTTGACCGTCGGAATGATATGGTAACCAACTTCGTATATGCGAAGCAGGGACTCTGGTGAGTTGTCGTCCTTCTGTATTACTGAAACGTCATCTGTCATATGTAGCGCGCACTCTAGCATAGTGGTGCCGCGCCTGCAAGTGCATTGCGGAGCATAATTACAGGCCGAAAACCCGCTTCGTGTTCATAAGGAGCTGAGCCCGAACGACCTCATGATCCTCGCCGCGGATCTCTGCAATCGCACGAACGATCTCGGTCACGTATGATGGTTCATTACGACGGCCGCGATACGGTACCGGCGTGATGTATGGAGCATCGGTCTCCGCGAGAATCATATCCACAGGTACATTCTTCACCACCTCATCGTAGTCATGAGTAAATGTCACAACACCGGTGAATGAAAGCGTAAAACCGATATCGAGGAACCGTTTCGCAATATCCCAATCACCCGCGAAGAAGTGTACGTCACCAAAGACCTTGGCATGTGACTTCAGGAGATCGAGTGCGTCGATGTACGCATTCGCGCTCGCATCCGCACCGTTGCGAATGTGGAGCATCAACGGTTTGCCGAGTATGTTCGCTAACTCGATCTGCTGAATGAATACCTCCTGCTGAATCTTCTTAGTATGAGGATCAAGCCGGTAGTAATCGAGCCCGCACTCGCCTATCGCGATAACCTTCGGGTGTTTAGCGAGAACCTCATATGCGGCGGAGTTGAAGATTTCGCCGCGGGACGTGAATCCTTCCTTGCCCGCCGAAGCCTCAGCGAAGGAGGGGCCGAGTTCCTTCGAATCATGAAAAGACTTCGACGTATGTACCGGATGGAGGCCTATCGTCGCCCAGACACCTTCATTCGCCTCTGCAAGCGCGACAGCGGACCGTGAAGTATCAAGTTGCGTCCCAACCACATTCATCCCCACCCCAGCCTCTGTAGCGCGCGCGATGACCGCATCACGATCGTCATCATATGCGACAAAATTAGTATGCGTGTGAGCGTCAAAGTAGTTCATGCCTGTGAGGGATATGTTTTCCCCGTCAACACATCCTTATATCGTTTGTTCCTGTAACTAAAAATGTATCGTTTTATATCAATATCTATTTCTCGTTGTTCACGCTTGGTGGTGAATTCATCACGACTGACATAACAATGTCCATGCGGCACTCTGTTAGATCCTCGCTTATCATCAAAATAAAGCTCGGCCAACCTCTTATTGATAATCGCAAAATTCCAGGACATATCTTAAATAATGTAGCTATTCTTCGATTGGAAAATCAAAACCTTGTAAATAGATGGGTGAAATATCTTTCTTTTTGAATTGTTCCTGAATGGTGCGAACTAAATATGGCCTTTCCGCTTTTGCACATGCAGGCATTTCAAGGATACTCCGAATTCCCGCCTGGATAGTCTGTATATCTTCTGAGGGAAGAGGTTCAACCTCCCTAAAAGTTTGAAGTTCTCTTACAAATGTTGTAATCCTGTTGGCAATGGGCCGGTAGTCACCTTCGCGTAAAATCCTTTGTATACCATTTCGATCAGCAAGTAACCCGATGGCATTTTGTAAAGACATCGGATATTCTTTTCTCACTTCTAAGGATTGGGGTGGCATTTTTTCGAACGACATAAACGATTTACTCTTTCCTCAAGAAAAGATTCTCCGGTTTCTTGTTCTCGATGACCGCAGTTTTGATCTTCTCAGCGGTCTCCGGCATAAACGGCGACAGAAGTCGTGCGACACGGTAGAGATCTTGCGTCAGTTTGAAAATGAGTTCCTTGCCGGCTTCCACGTCGGTCTTTATCACTTTGAAAGGAGCTGTCTCAGTGATCTTGCGATCAAGGAATTGGATCTCGTCCCAAACAAAATCCGCCGCACGCTGGATTTCAAAAGCATCGAACGCCTCGGCGTATCCGGCCGGCAACGCAATCGGTTCCGGCCGTGTCCCCTTTTCAAGATGTGTCTGTGCCAGCTGCATGATACGCGATGCAAGATTGCCGAGACCGTTGGCGAGTCCTGCATTGTATGCATCTTTGAATGCTTCATGAGTGATGTCACCGTCTTCGAAAGGTGACACGTGCCGCAACAGATAGTAGCGGACCGCATCGGTCCCGTATTCGGCGAGCAATTCCTCCGGATCGATGACATTGCCGAGACTCTTGCTCATTTTCTTGCCGCCGGATGTGATGAATCCATGAACGAGCAGTGTCTTCGGCAACGGCACACCGGCAGAAAGGAGCATCCCCGGCCAGATCGCCGCATGGAACCGCAAAATATCCTTGCCAATCACATGCATACCGGGCCAAAATTCACGATACAGGGCATCATTTTCCTGACCGTATCCCAGAGCGGTAATGTAATTCGAGAGCGCGTCGCACCAGACATACATGACTTGCGAGTCATCGCCGGGGACCGGCACACCTAAAGTCGCCGGCCATTCTGATTTTCGCGGTCGCGAGAAGCTCACATCCTGCAAACCTTCGTTAAGAAATGACAAGATTTCCCCCTTGCGTGATGCAGGCACAACCTGCAACTCATCCGTTTCGATACGGCGTCTAATCTCCGCAGTGTACCGGGAAAGCTTGAAGAAATAGTTCTCCTCCTTGAGAAATTGCGGCTCGACGCCATGGTCGGGGCATTTGCCGTCGACAAGATCCTTCTCGGTTACGAACGCTTCATGCCCGACACAGTAGAGGCCTTCATATTCTTTCTTGTAGATGTCCCCCGCTTCGACGAGCTTCTTCCAGAGTACTTGGGCTCCAGGCCAATGTTGCTGCTGATCCGTGGTGCGTATGAATTGATCGTAGGAAATATTGAGTTCACGGAAAAGTGCCGAGAATTTGCCGACGATCTCGTCGAGAAATACGAGCGGCTCCTTCCCCGCTCTTACGGCAGCATCGACCATCTTTTGCGTGTTCTCATCAGAGCCCGTCAAAAAATACGTCTTCTCTTTGAGCACGTCGCGATGATAGCGGACGATGCAATCAGACACGGTCGTCGTGTATGCATGTCCCATATGCAACTTCGCATTCGGGTAAAAAATCGGTGTCGTGAGGTAAAACTTTTTTTGAGTTTCCATATCGGAGAAGCGTATCAGGATTTATAGCGCGTTGGCAAGCGGCCATGTTCGATATCGCGGACGAATTCTTGTATGGTCGCGGCGATCGGGACCGAAAGAATGATGCCGAGAAAGCCTGCGAATTCACCTCCCACGATGAGCGCGAGTATGACGAGAAGCGGCGGGACGCCGACGACGCGTGTCACAACCAAGGGATAGATGAGGTAATTCTCAAATTGTTGCGCGATGATGTACAGGATAATCGTCGCAATACCACCGGTCACTCCAAGACTGCCAAAAGCGATCGCGACCGCCGGCACGGCCGACAAGGTCGGGCCGAAGACCGGAATGATCTCAAAACATCCGGCGATTGTCGCCAAGACGAGCGCATCCGGCACACCGAGGACCGTGAGCCCGAGGAATACGAGCACACCCATGATGATCGCAAGCAAGAGCTGACCCTGCATCCACTTCCCGATCTTATGTTGCGAACGCCGCCAGAGACCGAGGATATATTCATGATGACTTCTCGGTACGATGATGCGCAAGAAGTCATCGACACCGGTCTCAAGCACGGCAAAATAGAAGGAGAAAATGATGATGAGGATAAACGAGAACACGCCGCCGAAGATGCGCGATGCGGTACTGAATCCGTTATTGACGACACCAAAATTAAGCGCGCTGTGGATATTGCTGACGATACTCGCCGAGGAGATGGTCGAGATTGCGGGCAATCCGAGCAGATTGGTGTATTGATCCAACGCACCGGTCGCATTGAACGTCTGAATATAGCCCGGTAATGCATTGATGAAATTCGCGATATCACCGAACAGTGACGGGAGGAAGAGGAAAAAGATGATGAAAAATACCGAAAAGAGAAAGAGATAGAGCATGATGACCGCGAGCGTACGCGGGATCTTCCGTTTACAAAGCTGCGCGACACCCGGCTCCAGTGCCGAAGCAATAACGATCGCCGTGAGGATATCGAGCACGATACCGCGCATCGTATAGAGAAATCCGACCAACAGGAGGAGCAGGATGGTCTTCATGACCGTCCCGCCGGTGATTGAAATATTCATGTGACGCTCTTCCATGCGGCAATCCTATCATGATTCGCCCGCCAAACTAATTCACGATTCGCTACCCGTTACAGCAACAATGTCTCTTGCAAGCCCTGTAAGATTGCACGAAGCTCGATTGTGCTGATGGCTCCTATTTTCTTCGTGAGCCGGTTATGGGCCAACGTACGGACATGGAATGTGATGACCTCTGAATCTTTTTTCAAACCGCTCTCCTTGCCAGCTCGTATGCGCACGCATCCAGGATATTCCTTTATCTTGCTCGAAAGCGCACAGGCAATCACGACAGGAAGAGCTTCATTCATCGTATTTCCCGAAATGACTACTACCGGTCGTTCGCCGCCCTGTTCGCTTCCCTGTACCGGATTGAGCTGCGCGAACCAAATATCTTTTTGACGGATTTCCATGAGCTAGAGGCGTGCGAGCATTTCCGAGTAGTCATCCATGCCCCATTCTGCCATCTCGACAATGTCTTTGTCCTTCGCCGCGCGCGCGAACCCTTCGCGCATTTTGGTACGTTTCAATGCAATGAGCGCCTCTTCGAGCAGATCACGGCGTGTACGCTTCTGCCGCTTGGCTTCCATATCAAGCCACGCAATCAACTCTGGCGAAATAGTGCTGGTGAATGAGACGGTATTCATATGTATATAGTATACGCATGATTCGTACGTATGCAAGCATACTGCATGCATGTCCGTTATTAGTTGGTCAAAACCAGCTAGACGATTCGCATTACAAGTTCGTCAATCGAAACACGTTCTTGTCCCCCAGTGTCTCGGTTGCGAATCGTTACGGTATCCTTGAGTTCAGGACTTGCTTGCCCTGAGGAATTCGAAGGGTCGCCGAGCGTGTCGAAATCGATCGTGATACAGACCGGTGTGCCGATTTCGTCCTGGCGGCGATAGCGCTTACCGATGTTGCCGTTGTCGTCCCACATGATCTGCGGAACTTGACCCTTGAGCATCAGATACACCTCACGTGCCTTCGCAACGAGCTCCGGCTTGTTCTTCAAGAGTGGAAAGACAGCAGCCTTGATAGGTGCGACTGCCTTGTTGAATTTGAGATACGTGCGTGGTTCACCGCCCAGCTCGTCTTCTGTGTAGGCAGAAGTAAGTACCGCCAATACCGATCGCTCAACACCGAAGGTTGGTTCGATCACATGCGGAACGATCGCCGGTTTTCCTTCCTCATCGGCAATAGAGAGCGCCGCACCGGAAGCCTTCGCATGAGCAGAAAGATCGTAATCGGTACGATATGCGAGACCCCAGAGCTCTTTCTGCCCGAACGGGAAATCAAATTCAGTATCGACACTGTGCTTTGAATAATGTGCGCGGTCTTCGGGTGCGATATCGACTTGATGCACATGATCCATATCGAGTCCGATCATCTCCGCGAACTGCAATTGGATTTTTTGCCATTCATCGAAACTTTCTCTCCAGTTCTCCGGACGCACGAAGAATTCGATCTCCATTTGTTCGAGTTCACGCAGACGAAAGATGAAGTCGCGCGGCGCAATCTCGTTCCGGAATGCTTTGCCTATTTGTGCGATCCCGAACGGAAGCTTCGGATGAAGCGAGTCAACGACATTCTTAAAATTGAGAAAGATGCCGCCCGCCGTTTCCGGCCGCAGATAACTGATCGCGCCTGCTTGCGAGCCCACCTCAGTCTTGAACATCATGTTGAACTGGCGAACGTCGCTCAATGCGTTCCCGTCCGGACTCTTTATGCCTGCGGATTTGAGTGCCTCATCCATCATTACGGGCGTCATACCATGCACATCGACACCATTGTCTTCAAGTACATGATCGGCGCGATAGCGTAACTTCGTCTTTACATCTTCGACCATGGGGTCAGAGAAGCCGGATACGTGACCGGATGCCTCCCATGCTTTGGGGTTCATCAGAATCGCCGCATCCAATCCGACCATATCATCGCGACCTTGCACGAATGTCCTCCACCAGAGTTGCTTGATGTTATTCTTGAGTTCAACGCCAAACGGTCCGAAATCCCAGGTACCGGCAAATCCGCCATAGATCTCGGAGCCCGGGTAGATGAAGCCGCGGCGCTTGCAGAGCGAGACGATCTTTTCCATGCGATTATCATCAGTCATATGAATGGCAGTGTACCGCAAAATGGTGCGGGCGAAAATGGCATGGCCATTTTCGCCCGCACCCATACCGCGCGCGCCCAGGAATCCTTTAGTGAGACGGCGACGCAACGACGGTCGCATTGATAGCATTGAAGCCGGTATCGCCGACAAGATTCGTTGTGATGTTGCTCGTAGAATTTGCACCTTCTTTCGCAGTATTTATGTTGCTATTGGCAGAAATGGCGACCGCCTGTCCCGTCGAATCATCAGTACCTGTAAGCTGGATGTTTTGCAACAACACAGGTATGCGCCCGATCTGGCTCGTCGACGGCGTAAATCCCACTTCGAATGCGACCTGTCGTGGTTGAATACCGTTGGTCCCGACATTCGGTGCGACCGTGCCGAGGCTCCACGTCACCGTCCCGGTATCGAGATTGAATTTCAGGTTCTCACTGCTCGGACTTTGTTTGCCCGTCGAGCGTACATACGGCGGCAGCGTCGCGGTGACGACTGCATTGTCGATCTGATTGGTCGTATTGGTCACGGTCAAAACCATCGCATAGGTCGTTTCAGTTCCCGCTTGCGGCGGTAGCGGACCGACACTTCCGTACGGACTCGAGTAGTACAGTCCATTCGCCGTAAGCGCGACATTGCTCGCAATCGCGATCTTATCAGTCGCCGCCGACTGCAGATTCTGCGGTACGCCGGTTTGATCAACGCGGTTACCGGCAGCATTGACCGAAATACCGATCGTGGGGTTCGATACATTCTTCAACACATCAGATGCCGGTGCGGTGAAGCTGAACGTAAGCTGTCCCGTCGCTCCCGGTGCCAAGAGTGCGAGGCCGCCATTCGTCGTCGTATTGTTCCACAACACAGTATTGTCATTCGAGCGATAGAAGCCATCGGGCGACGCAACGGTCGAACCGTCGATCTCAAATCCGGAGAGCTTCGCAACAATGACCGCATTGGTGATAGACGTCGAAAGATTATTCTTGTAATTGATCGTCACGGTCACCTTTTGACTGGGAGTGATGACAGCCGGCGTCGATGATGAATTGTTGACGTTGATAGTCAACCCCATGAACGGTTGGGATATGGAAACACTGTAGGGGCTCGCCCCGAGCGGTACATCGATCGATGATGAGGCAGCGCTCGTGCGTGTACCGGTCGTGAAGTTGAAGACACGCGTATCGCCGGTATTTCCCGTCAACACGCCGGTCAAAGTAACCGTTTGTTTCTGCCCTGGATTCAACGTTCCGAGTTTCCAGAGACCGGGCGCGACAGCATTCGGGACCGAGGATGTCATTTGAAAACCAAAGGGGAATGTTGCATTCAAAAGGACGTCGCTCGTCGGTTCGGTCGCATTCGATGCAACGGTCACCGCTATGGTTAATGGTTGACCTGAAATTG
The DNA here is from genome assembly GCA_903854215.1 of uncultured bacterium. Classification (GTDB taxonomy): domain Bacteria; phylum Patescibacteriota; class Minisyncoccia; order Phycocordibacterales; family UBA2100; genus UBA10103. The sequence goes on from CAINVT010000025.1 coordinate 29,043, forward strand.
CCTCCGAATCACCCGTGACCGCAATGGACAGCGGTGACGAACTGAAAGTAAATCCATAATCCGATGATGCGGTGAAAATCGAGTTCGAGTTGCCCAAATGGTAATCAAGTTCTGCCTTCACGTCGGATTGCTCGCCTTCGGTACCCGAGAGCACCGCCTTGACGGTACCCTCTTTCGTCTCGCCCGGCTGGATCGTACCGAGATCGATCGGGTATGAGAGTTGCGGTGTGGTGAAATCGCTCGGGGAACGTGTGCCCGACGGATAATTGACCGTCAGCGTCGCGAGCGAAAGCGGTACGCTATTCTTGTTGGTGATGGCGATCTGGAGTTCGGTCACTTCACCGCCGGCAATCGATGAGGGACCGGTAATGATGATATCGATATTTGAAGAAGAGGCGCCGGAGCTTCCACCCCCGAGTGCGAAAAAGTAGATGAAGAACGCGACCGCCCCGATGAAGAAGATCATTGCAAGCACAAGCAACCACCAGAGCGCACGACGAATGATAGTAATCGCTCGCGGAGCGGTCGTGATCGCATCAAGCTGCGGTTCGTCGCGCTTCCAGTCGTCACCGACCGGTTCTTCATGCGCATCAAGTGTCCGACGTTCGTGATCTTGCAGGCGAGGTGACATCTCACGCGAATACATCGCACGACGAAGACGCTCTATTTTTTCATCTTCATGCGAGGGTTCTCTATTCGGTACCATGTTGTAATGATACCACCTCTACCCTGCGTGGAGCATCATATTGAGAATCATATCTACTTCTTTTTCTTGATCGACGGGCGCACGAACAAAAGTTCATCCGGCAAACGGAATAATCCTTCATCATTACGCTTCTGTTCCATGAAATGCGCGATGAAACCAACGGTACGCGGAATGACGAATAGTGCATTGAAAAATTCCACCTCGAGAAGTTCTTGTAATTCTTCAGCAGAGAAATGATCTTCTTCCACGAGAATATCGAGTAAGACCGACGCGACAACTCCATCGACATTGAGAATGAGCTTGCCATTCTTCGTCGTCGTCACCGCTTCCACCGCACGCGCAAAATCATAATATGAGTGCCGTTTGAGCAATATGGTGAACTGCGCAAGCGCCTCGACACGCGGGTCGGGGATGCCGACACGATATTTGCGATGTCCGATACCGGAGAGCACCATTCCCTCTTTGGCAGCCGCTTCGACAAATGTAGCGGCGCTTACGCCGGAGAGAACGCCTGAGAGCCACGTCCGCGCAGCTTCATTGATTGCACCGCCGAATCGCGGACCGATCGTCAGCAATCCCGATGCAAGCGACGAGACCATGTCGCGTCCGGCTCGCGCAGTGATCATCGTATTGACCGCGCCGGAGACATTACCGCCATGATCAATGAGGAGTTCAAAGACCGCTTCCACATATGCGGCGGCCACATCAGAGATCTCTCGTCCAAGGAGGGCCCGGAGTGCGGCAGTGGCAAATGTCGAATCACCTCTTCGCACGATCGCGCCGTCTTGTATGAATACCGGCGCACTGTCGAGATCGAGTATTGATCGGGTCGAAAGAATGCTTTTGCTTCGTTCCAAAAGCGCTATGGCGTCGAATATCGTATCTTGAAAACCGTTCTGCGGTAACGTTTTCATCTCGTCTAAAAATTGCGGGAACGTCTCGGGAGCAACGACACCGACCGCGCGCAACGCGTCACGTTTCGCACGTGCACTTTCGTCCGTACGCGCCACGAGTGCCTTGGCGTGACCGAATTGCATGTGCTCGTCGAAGGCTTCGTCGATGATACCGGCAATGTACGCAAGTACCGGTTTGGTGAGCTTTTTCGCCGTGATCAGTTCGACGATCTCATATTCATCCGTTCCCCCGAGCTCTCCGAAATACACGATCGCGCTCGTCTCCTCGTCATTCTCTGCAAGCATGAGCACATCCGTGAGCGACGTGACCGGAAAACGATCACCGCCGATCGAGATGGAGAATGAAAGCCGTTTCCCCGCCATTGCAACAGCGCGAATGAGCTCATTGGTCATACCGCCTGAGGTCGACACAACGGCGATTGATCCGGGGGTGCCTAAGTGACTTGCCGAGAGTTGCACCGCGTCGGTACCGCCAATCGCACCGAGCTTCAACGATCCTGATACTACGAGTCCGACACCAGACGGACCGGCAATGAGTTTGTCCGCACCAAATCGTCGTATGAGTTCCGTCGCATGAGACTCGGGAACATTCTCGGCAAATAAGTGAGCGCCAAGCGCCAAGGGATATGCGGCGAAGAACGCGATGGTCGAGTCGAACACGCGACGCCCTGACTGCAGATTCAAGAGCCACGAAACCTTCTCCGCAGATGATTTCGGAACCGCTTCGAAATTCTTGTAGCAGGGGAGCAATATCTCGCGTGTGCCAAAAAAGAATTTTTGTGCCTTTTTGTTGCCGCTTATGATCCCGACGATCGAAGGCTCCTCCTTGCCGGAAAGAAAATCAAAATCGAGGATCGACTGCACGATCTTCTCATGATTGCCGGATACGAGTATTCCGGACTTCCCTTTTCGAATCTGTTCGATCGTATTCATAATTTTTATGATTTGATGAAAGCCACTGCATCATCGACTGCCTTGGTAATGATCGCATCCGAGCCCTCGATCGAACCCGACAATCCTTCTTTCTCCAAAAAAGCGCGCATGATCTTGAGTCCCGCCGCCTCATTCGGCCCCCCGCGGCGCACGAATACTTTGATACCGGCAGCGCGCATGTCAGTCGCAATCTCACAGAGCGCGTCGATGATACCCGAGAATGTCGAGCGCATATCGGTGAAATTCGCAATACCGCCGGCAATGACGAGCGCCTTTTTCTTTGCGTTCGAAGCAAGCATCACACCGACGACCTCCTTCGCGTAGAGATACGTCTCTTGGCGCGTCGGTCCACCGCTATATTCTCCATAATTACCGATGAGAGCTCCTGCGCCCAGAAGTTGCGCCTCATCCGCAATGACGATTGAACCGCCGCCGCCGGAGAGCAAAAAGAAAAGTGCTCCGTCAGGATTGATTACGGAAAGTTTCAAAGATGCCGGCGTCGTCGCGGCAAGCGCTTCAACGCGCACCTCGGCCGGATGTCGGGCCTTCGATTTCACCACATCGGTGTCGCTCCAGGCGTCGGTGAAAAAAGCGCCCGCATCGTCTACGAGGACCGCAGCATCGAGTAGGTGTGCCTCACCGTCTTTGATGACGAGCGGGTTGACCTCGAGAAATGTAAAGAATTGTTTGTCGAACACTTCCATGCACTGCACCAGGAACTGATGCGGGATGCCCGATGCAGCGGCGACCGTGCCCGCATCCGCACCGGTGGTAATCAGATACTGTTTGACCGCTTCGGGATGTGCTTCGATGTCCACTCCGCCTTCTTTGGCATGCAAGATGCGTAAGCCCCCACGCACGCGCTCCATCGAGAAATATTGTTCATCGTGTGCATCGTGCGGGAAGAACGGCTCGAGGATGAACTGTGTAAAGCCCCGGCCTTTCCACGATTCTATCGCGGTATTTAATTCTGCTACCGGCGTATCAACGACGACCAGCCCTTGCTTGAAACGCTTTTTGACACCCTGATCGACTTTGACGACCCAACGTCCCTCCGTCGGCATAGCATCTCCTCCATCGGCATGGATCGAAAGCCCCTGATACTGTGTACCGAGCAAAATCTTTTTTGCGCGATATTCGCTCAACTTTACGCGAGACATATGGCTGTAGCGTATACTGTATCGCAACGCCACACAACAGTCGCACCGAGCATCTATGAAACCGAAAATCATATTTCCAGAAACATCCGATTCCCGCGTAACCGACGCAATCAAGATAATCAACACAGAAGGCTTTTGTGATGCATGCACCATAGAAGATTTCGAAGATCGAGTGACCATCGACGCGCTCGCGCAACATTATTTCGAGAAGCGTATCGCACGCGGTAAGGCAATCACATTCGATGAGGCAAAAGAAAAAATGCAGTCGCGATTGTATCGGGCAGCGACGCTGGTAAGCATGGAATATGCCGATGCGAGCATTGCGGGAAGCATCTCACCTTCGGAGGAGATCATCCGTGCAGGCATCCAAGCTGTCGGCATCGCAGACGGCGTGGAAATCGTCTCGAGCTATTTCATATTCGAATACGCCGACAAAATACTCGCGTTCGCTGACTGCGCGGTGGTACAAAATCCGACTGCGCTGCAACTTGCGGATATCGCGATCTCGACTGCTTCTAATTATCAAAAATACACCGGAGATATACCAAAGATCGCGATGCTTTCATATTCGACGCACGGCTCCGGCGGCGGCGAAGCAGTAACAAAAGTGCAACAAGCAACGGCACTCGTACAAGAAAAAGTTGCCGCTGCAGAACGTTCGGCGCAGATGGCCCATTGGCTCGTTGACGGTGAAATTCAATTCGATGCCGCATTCGACACTGAGGTGGCACATATCAAGACTCCCGTGAGTCCGCTCGGTGGCGCGGCGAACGTCTTCATATTCCCCGATCTTTCGTCCGGCAATATCGCCTACAAGATTGCCGAGCGGATGGGAGGAGCAACAGCAATCGGCCCATTGATCCAAGGAACGAAAAAACCATTCATGGATCTCAGTCGTGGCTGTAGTGTTGGTGACATCGTGAAAATGGCGAGGCTCATCACACACAACTTTGTATACGATCAAAACGTTACTGTTCCTCCCACACCATCACCGTCTCATGCGACGATGCATCAGACAGATCCGCACACTCTTTGAATCCGAGTCGCTCGACGAGCCCTCTACTTGCGGGATTTTCGGCATAAATACCGGCCCAAATCTTCGAATGCGGATATGCCGCGCGATACGAATCCATCGCGAATTTCACGAACGCTTTCATCAGCCCCTTCCCGCGATACGGGTTGTATGCGCGATACACGATCGTATGCCAATCGCCCGCGTCGAGTTGCCGTTCGTCCTGCGCACGCTCTACTGCGGTGAGATGTTTGAGCGACTTTCTACCGAGTGGCTTCGGACCGAACCACGCGAGTGCCGCAAGATTCCCCGCCGCATCGATGAGCGCGAACGGTACGCGTCCTTTTTCATACCATTCCTGATATGAACCTTCGCCAAAACGTTCACGATCAGACGTATTGTTTTGGATCTCAACATCGGTCACATCGAGTGACTTCTCTTTAAGTTGTATAACAAGGCTGTCGTCGAGCCCCACCTTGATCTCGAACAGATCACCATCTCGGCTGCGCATGGTGCCCATGCGCACAGCGGTATATATCGGTATCGGGAGCTCCGGCATCGCACTATCGATCGTAATTTCTGTTTCTGACATAAGGTTAATTTAATTTCAGATTACAATGACAGCCTATACTGATCCGTCTCCTTGATTTTAAACCCTAATTTATCGTAAAGTTTGTGTGCAGCAAGGTGCTCAGGACGAGACGTAAGTCGAATTGAGGTTATCTTTTTCGCACGAGCTATTTCTATCATTTTTCGCACGATTCCTTCTCCGATTCCTTGTCGGCGGTATTCATTCAAAACAACAAGATCTTCAAGATCACTCACTCGTTTTGTTATTTTAGAAAGCACATGGAGCGAAGCGACGCCCACCAATCGTTCACCATCTTTTGCAACTATAATCGCTATATCCTTATTTTTCAGAATTCCCTTAAGAGTCGAGAGTGTACAGATAGGTATAATTAGCTTATCTTCTCGACGCTCACTCATAAGAACTCTTAAATCTTTCAGAGTTTCTTTTGAGATCGATTTAAGCTGCTGAATATGAATCATACCTATGAGCTTATAACGACGGCTAACTTTATACTAGAGATGTGTCTGTGAAAGCGCTTTGTTGATAGACAAGAGCAGTGCATCTTGGATTACCTCCGCCTCACGCAAGTGTGTATCGGCATATGCCGTATGGGTAAACAGTGCGGTCTCAAGCGCTTCGGCCGAAAGATACCCGAGTGCAAAAAGGATGCGCGCCACGGCGACGATCTCAATCGTCGCGACGGATTCGACATGTTCGCACATCAAGGCAATGTGCGCCTGCGCGAGCGCATCGAAGAGGTACTCGTTGTGATCCTCGCCGACGACGAGCTTCGTGACGAGTTCGCTGATCCGTGCAAATGCCGAAACGCCCGATGTATCCTTTCCTGCCGCACTCATCGAAGCTGTCGCTCCGGCCGCGCGCCAGCCGCTCTTGCCGCGGACCAAGGCGACGTTCGCCCGTGCATATGGCTGCAACGCATAGCGCATCTTAGACTTTTCGGCACGTACCGATGTCGCACGTGCACGTACCAGTCCAAAATCGCGGGTATAGAGTGCGAGTGTCTTGTCTGCTTCCCCACTCTCGCGGGCCGCGACGACGATCGCATCAGTCTGGTATTTTTGGTACATAGTGCAAACAGGTGCTAGGTTCTAGTTGCTAGCTTCTAGTTTGAATGCGATTAAAAATTCTCCAATCGATAGTTTCTCGCCATCAAGCGCGGCAAATGCGAGATGAGACATATTCGTAGCTTTCATGATTTCATCTTGGTGTTGCTCGATGACCTTTCTTGCGTCGTCTGAGTCGATAATGAGCTTTGCCTTGTCATGCGGATTGAGACCGGCGTTCTTGCGCTCACCCTGGACGGCGCGAACAAGGTCGCGAACGAATCCTTCCTCTTTGAGCTCCGGCGAAATCGTCGTATCGAGTTCGACTGTATCAGCGGCTAGCGTAGAAACGATCTCGACGGTCTTCACGTTGATCTCTTCGGCAATGATCGCAAGCAACGCATCGACATCCGGCAAGTTAGAAAATGTCATTTGTGGAATTCGAGTGACCGAAAGCGGCTGGCGAACTTTGATGTTTGCCTTCTCGCGCTGTTCCAGGGCAAGTGTGACGACGCGGCGCGCTTCGGCCATGGCATTCACCAATGCCGCATCAAAACGTGTCGAAGCATCCCCTTCCGGCCATGAGGCGAGGTGTACGCTTTCTTCGTCCTCATCTTCGCGAACCGCTTGGAACAGATATTCGGCGAAAAACGGCATTGTCGGCGCCATCACACGTGAGAGCGTATGAAGCACGTACCGAAGGGTCATGAGAGCAGCAGTTTTACTTTCTCCTTCTTCCTTAAATCGATCTCGCGAGCGGCGAAGATACCACACTGAGAGATCGTCGATGAATCCAGTGAGCGGACGCGCGGCGACATCGAGTTGGTAGCTTTCGAAGCCTGCAGTCGATTCCTCGACGAGCTGGTCGAGTCGGGAGATGATCCAGCGATCAAGGATGTTCGTACTCTTCCAATCGCGTGGCGTATTGTTTTGATAGAGCTGATAGAACGCGAGCACATTCTGTAATCGCCCGATATTCTTCTTAGCAATCTCATCGACACCCTTCTCCATGAAATTGAGGTTCTCTGCCTGCAGGAGCGGTGAAGAGATCAAATAAAAACGCAGTGCATCAGCACCATATTTTTCGATTACCTCCATCGGATCCGGATAGTTCTGCAGGCGCTTTGACATCTTCTTTCCATCCTCCGCGAGAACAATGCCGTGTGCGACGACATTCTGGAATGCGTTCTTGTCGAAGATCGCGCTTGCGAGGACATGCAGATAGTAGAACCAGGCACGGAATTGACCGGTATATTCTGTAATGAATTGTGCCGGAAATGTCTTTTCAAAACGCTCTTTGTTCGCGAATGGATAATGTACTTGACCGTACGGCATCGAACCAGAATCGAACCACGTGTCCAAGACGTCCGGAATTCGTTTCATCACGCCGCCACATTCGCATGGAACCGTAATCTCGTCGACGATGTGTTTGTGCAGGTCGTCTACTTTCTTCCCGCTCGCAGTCTCGAGCTCGGTCGCACTTCCGAAGACACGTTGCATCTTGCATTTTTCGCAGACCCACATCGGGATGACACTCGCCCAGAATCGCTGACGGCTGATGGACCAATCGCGTGCACCTTCAAGCCATTTTCCGAAGAGACCTTGCTTGATATGCTCAGGCATCCAGTTGATCGCTTCGGCGTTTTTGATCATGTCGTCCTTTATCTTTAAGATCGAGACAAACCACGATGATGTCGCATAATTCAGAAGCGGCGTATCACAACGCCAACAATGCGGATAAGAGTGCGTGATGTTCTCCTTTGAGAAGAACGTACCGTGATCTTGGAGATACTTAAGGACTGCGATGTCCGTGCCAAGACGAACCTTATCGTCGTCACTTCGCGGTTTCACCTCCATACCGGCGAAATCGGTGACCTCCGGCTTCATCGTGCCGTCGTAGTTCACATGCTGAACGAACGGAAGATGAACTTGTTTCAAAAGTTCCCAGTCGTCCGCGCCAAAAGCCGGCGCCTCATGCGCGATACCAGTGCCGCTATCGGCGGTCACGAAATCAGCGGCATATACTTTCCAACCATTCTCGCGATTCTTGAGGCGCTGATCTTTGAAGTAGTAGTCGAATGGGGGTTCGTATTCGAGACCGACGAGATCACTACCTTTCATCAATCTCTGTTCGCCGGTGAAGTAATTCCCCTCCTTAGTTATTTTTTCAAAATACTCTTTAGCAAAAACATACCAACCGGTTGTCAATTGCAATTGGCCGTTGTTGATTCCTCTATCGAGATTAGTTTCATTCTTGACAAACAAATATTCAACATCTTTACCGACAGCAATTGCGACATTGCCTGGCAAAGTCCAGGGCGTAGTAGTCCAGGCGAGCAAGTAAACATCCTGCCCTTTGAGATTAATTTTTTCAGTATTCCTTACTTTGAATTTCACTGTTACCGAAATATCCTTCACATCCTTATACCCTTCCGCGACTTCTTGTTGCGAAAGTGTCGTCTCGCATCGCGGGCAGATGTGCATCGAGCGATAATCTTCGTAGACGAGTCCTTTATCAAAAAGTTGTTTGAATACCCACCAGACGGACTCCATGTAGGGTTTATCCATCGTGCGGTACGCATGCTCCATGTCTACCCAGCGGCCGGTACGCGGGATGATCTGTTCCCACTCGTGCGCGTAGGTCATGACCTGCTCGCGGCAGCGTTCGTTGAATTTCGCGATACCGTATTCCTTGATGTCTTTTTTGTGCTTGAAACCGAATTGCTTCTCGACGATGTTCTCAATGGGAAGCCCATGGCAATCCCAGCCCCAGACACGCGGCACGCGATACCCGCGCATGGTCTTATAGCGCGGAATGGCATCTTTTATGACTCCGGTCACAATATGGCCGTAATGCGGCAAGCCCGTCGCAAACGGCGGCCCGTCATAGAAGACATATTCGCCCTTCGTAGGCTCCTTCTCGACGGACTTCTTGAAAATATCGTGCTCGCGCCAGAATGCGAGAATCGTCTCTTCCCTGGCCGCTGTAGCGGATTTCTGCGAAGGGTCAGCGCGCTTCGCCACATCGCTTATATTGGAACCCAAATCATCTGTCATTCGGCTATCGTAGCAAAAAATCAGGGCCGCCGCGATACTTCCGCGGCGGCCACTCTTGCCCCTGCCATCGGCCATAGTTAATCAACACCATATATAGATTCTTTCACAACCACCACAGTGTCCACAGCTTTTTCAAGAATTCGTGCAAAGGTCGTTTCAACGTCATTCCAGGCTTGTACGGCGCAGGTTGTATGGGAATTGTTACCCTCACATTGCAATGGATAACACAGCCCCCTCCGACATCGATCAGGAAAACGGGCTTCAAATTGTTGGAATGATGTGAATCTTCCCACAGGCTGCGTACCTATTATTCTAGACACGGGAACTCTCCCTCTCTTGTCGGTCTCCAACATACCACCGACTTTTTTCCTCTGCAACGCTCACGAATCTTTCTTCGTATATGGTTTCCATGTGTTCTCAATAAGACCGAGATGTCCCAAGCGGGCGGTAATCGCCGATGCTTTGCGACCAAAATGTTTGGCAATCTCCTTGTTGGGAATTTTTCCGTTGAACATCGAGCTCAACAGCACATCATCGTCCTTGCTCCACGGCTTACCCATGTTGGGATATTTTTCGCGCGCCTCGTCGGGCTTCGGGTTGCCACTCGATACTTTCTCCTTCCCTGTCGGTTGTTCGATGGCACGCATCGTAGGCTCATGTGCGCCGATCGCCTTCAAGAAATTTTCCTGCATGTGTTCTTTATCAGTCTCCGGTAACGAGGCGAACTTTTTGCGTGCTGCATCGGAATATGCGCGGAAATATCGGTCTTGCGCGACAACATCCGGATGCATTTGCAACGCGCGCTCATTGAATCCCTGTAAGTATAGTCCCGACAAGGTACGTACACGCGAGATTGCAACGTATCCTTGCCCATATTCAAATGCCGATGCGAGATCGATAATGGCGGCGTCGAGGCTCATTCCCTGGCTTTTGTGCACGGTGATCGCCCATGCAAGTCGCAGCGGGATCTGGTTGATCTTCGCGAGAATCTTGTTGCCGTCTTGTATCGCCCATTCGGCATGCTCGACCGTGAGCGTCATTCCTGAGCGTGTCTTCACGATCGGCGCGCCGAGCGGTGTGAATCCGACGACATCGCCCAAGGTTCCGTTCACATATCCTTCGTCGAAGTTGTTGCGTGTGAACATCACGGCTGCCCCCTCCTTGAGCACTAACGTCTCCGGCGAAAGACAGTTGCGTTTCAAGGCTTCGACAAGCGTCTGTGCACCACGTGAGGTCATCTGATACACGCGGGCACTGCTGTCGATCCGATCAAGCGCGTCAGCGTTCATACGATCGACATCAGCGTTGTGCGTATAGAGTTTTGTCACTACCGAATCTCCCGGAGTTATGCCGATACGGGATTCGAGAATACTGAGGTGTCGGTCTTCGAACGCTCCCTGGCGCATCGCGGTGAGTAGATCCAAGAATTCTCCATCATCTTGACGATGCTGTTCGCTCAGATAGCAGGCAACGGGACGCGCTTCGCGCCACGCATCCGAGGCAAAGGCGAACTGCATATCGCCGTCTTTGGATATTGGCGGCAACTGGAAAAAATCCCCGACGAAAATCACCTGCAATCCGCCGAACGGTTCCTCCGGCATCAGCGGCTTGTGGCGGAGCGCGCGCAGTACACGATCGACGCTATCCAGCGTCGCCGCATCGAGCATTGATATTTCATCTATGATCAAGACTTTCGCATCGAGAATGCGTCGCGCGGTCTTTTCTTTACTCATGATGAGCTCGATATCATAATCAGAGATGTTTCGCTTCACCCCGATACCGCTCCACGAATGGATCGTCATGCCATCCACGTGCGTCGCTGCGATACCGGTCGACGCAGTTACGGCGACATCGACGCCGCGCGCATTGAGCCAGCGGATGTAGGCATTGATCGTGTAGGTCTTGCCCGCCCCCGGTTCGCCGGTCAGGAATACATTGACGCCGGTCTTGAGTATTTCGAGTGCCTCGTTTTGAGTCATAGAGCGTCAGTGTATCATCCGCCAACGGGCCGCCTAAAAAATACAAAGCTCAGAGCTTTGTGGTTATCACGCCGAGCGAGGAGCGATACGAGGGCTTGTTTTCATATCTTCCGAGCGATGGCGGGAAAAAAGCTTTAAATCTTTTATCCACAGAAATCACCAAGCTCAGAGCTTGGTAAATTCATCGATGTGCCGTACAGCGTAGTTGATCGTCGTTGAAATGCAGGCTCGATTGTTCGCCGCAGATCGCACAGCGGCCCGGTCCTTCTTGCCATATCGTCGCCTTCTGCGCGGCCGGCAGCATCCGCTCTCGCCATGCAACGCGTTCGACTTCCGGAAGCACTGCATCCACGGGAGTAAGGAAAAAACGCGCGACCTTACGCGTACCGCTCTCGCTCGTTTCCCTGCCATACGTAGCATCGATAAGATCAAAGATTCCTTTGTCGAACCATACGCCCGGGTCGAGTTTCTCGTACGTCTGCACCTGTAAAGGCTCTGCACGAATGCCGTCTTTGTATGCATGAGCTGCTTTATAAAACTTGCCGTTGTCGGTCGGTTTGCCGCTCGCATACATCAAGAGCTGATCGTCCGTACGACCAGTAGCACCTTCGGCGATCGAATCATGTCCTTCGTAGCCATAGCGCATCTGCGCCTCATCCCATATGTCGGTGTAGACCCCATCGCGTGGCAACACCAAGAAGACCGAGAGCTGTTCGCCCTTGTCTCGGAAATTCATTCCCTTTTGCAGATTCATTCCCTCGCGTACCGAAAGCTCGCTCGCCGATATGATGAGCGATCGTTCTTGTGCACTATCAGAAAGAATATCCATATGTATCACACAATTTAACTGAATCACCCAGTAGGTAAATTTGCTGAATCACCCAGTAGGTGATTCTACTGAATCACCCAGTAGGTGATTCTACTGAATCACATTCGCTCGGGTGTAGGGATACCGAGAATAGTGAGACCGTTCTTGAGAGTACGAGAGACGGCCTCGACGAGTGCGACTTTGAACCGCTCGTCTTTGCCTTGATCGAGGATCTGTACTTGTCCGTACCAGCTGTTGAATGCGCTCGCAATCTCGACGAGATAGGTCGCGAGGTAATGCGGCTCGTAATCTGCTGCCGCACGCGCGACGACCTCCGGAAACCGCGGGATGAGACGCATCAGCACCTTTTGTGCAATGGGGAGATCGGTCGAATTGGCTACCATATCGAATGACGGATTGATGTTGGCAGTACGTGCACGTTCGATGATCGCACAGGTGCGCGCGAAGGTATATTGCACATATGGCCCAGAATCCCCTTCCATCGACAGTGCACGCGTCGGATCGAACACAATATCCTTGCCGGCGGCTTGTTTGAGAATTTGATATTTGATCGCGGCGACGGCGATTTCTTGCGCGAGCCTCGCATGATCGATCGCGCGACTCTCGGCGGCACGATCTTTTGCTGCGGCAATGAGATCAGTAAGGAGTGATTCCCCTGTTACGACATTACCCTTGCGTGATGACATCTTCCCTTCGGCGAAGCGCATCATACCGTGCGTGACGTGCTCGATCTTGGGTGCGATCTCGGGAATGACGAACTCCATCGCTTTCTTGATCACTTTGAAATATTCCGTCTGTTCACTCGCGGTGACGGTGATCGAGGTATCGAACGTCGCGGTGTCACTCTTGAGCTTGGCAAGACCGAGATCCTTCGTCTCATAGGTCGGAAGCCCCAGACCTGTAATGAATACGCGCGTATGCAGACCATATTTCTCCGCTTCAAAAACGGTGGCACCCTCGCTTTGAGTGAACACTTCCGGATGTGACTGGACAATCGAGAGGCCGATGGGCGCCGTATCACTCTCGAAAAAATAGAAGTCGAATTTTGTGCCGAGAATCGCATAGATATCTTCGAAATGTGCGAGTGTGATTGCGCGTCCCTGCGCGTAGAGTTCGTTGACGACGGGATCGCTGCGCTCATAGATCTTTTTGTTCAACATGTCGATCGCGTATTTGGATTGTCCGTCGGCGTCATATCGCGTAGAACCTTCGACATATGCCGACGATATTTCTTCGACCGACGGGTTGGAGCTGTTGCGTTCGAGAAGGATATAGAGCGCTTTGGCGACATGCGGACCGACGTCTCCCTGATAGTTGGCACGGAGAACTGTCGCTCCGGAAAATTCAAAAAGTCGGGTGATCGATTCGCCGATCGTATTGCTCATGAGGTGACCGATATGAAACTGTTTGAACGGGTTGGGTTGCGTATACTCGACCATGATGGTCTTACCCGCGAGGAGCGTACCGCTACCCCACCGTTCGTCGGTGCGTGCCGCTTCGAGCCGGTCGATGATCGCTGCTGGCGTGAGCGTGAAATTGATGAAGCCCGGTCCCGCAATGTCGATCTTCGCGACACCTTCGATCGTGTCGAGCCCTGCGACGATAGCCTCAGCGAATTCGCGCGGATTCTTGCCGGCAACCTTCGCATATTTGAGCGCGACACCAGTCGCATAATCGCCGAGGGTTAACTCGGCGGGATGCTCCAGCACTATCGGTCCCGACTGGATACCCAGATCGGTGAGAGATCGTTCAACAGTCTTCTCAATACATTCCCGAACTTCCATAATCGGCATTGTAGCAGGGAGTTATGCACTTTGCTCGCGGCTTGACCTTCTTGAGCACAGGCGTATGGTGGAAGTAGGAATGTGGATTTGATCCACTTGTTCCAATCACATCGACTGAGAGTCGCTGTATCGAGACGGTTGGTATATTCATCTTCTGATGAATATACCAACCGTCTCCTATTTTTATATCAAAACAAAAGGCGCCTTGTCGGCACCGTTTGTCATTGTTTTCTTTTGAAAAACTACTCCGTATCTATCCCCATCGATCGAGCAGTGCCGGCGATGATCTTCTTCGCATGTTCGAGGTCGTTCGCATTGAGATCCTCCATCTTTTCTTTGGCGACTTCCTCGAGCTGTGCTTTGGTCATTTTGGCAACCTTGTTCTGCGCCTTGTCGGAACCTTTTTCCTTACCGACAGCCTTGAGGATGAGACGGGATGCCGGCGGCTTCTTGACGATGAAGTCGAAGGTGCGATCGGAGTAAACCTTCATCAAGACCGGCAGGATAGAACCGGCCAACGGGCGGGTCAGATTGTTGAACTGATTGACGAATTCGCCGATATTGACGCCCGCAGGCCCCAGCGCGGTACCGACCGGTGGAGCAGGCGTCGCCTTGCCCGCTTCGATCTGCAATTTGATGATTTTGGTGACTAGCTTTGCCATGTCGGAAGACTATACCCTTTTATTCAGCAGAATTCAAGCTCCGCGCCATTTTGCAGTTCTTGCACCCTTTTGCCAGCTACGAAAGCAGGAGCCACAACGCAAAAATCGCGAGCACGATACCGATCGCCTGACGACCCGAAAGTACCTCGTGGAAAACGATAAGACCGAGGAAAAGCGTGGTCGAGACGGCGATGAGATCCCACGCGATACCAACTGTTGAGAGTTGATTGCGATACAAAAGTGCGGGAAGCCAGATGAGAGAAGAAACAGCATAGGCAGCGACGGCGAACACTGCCAGGCTCCACGAGGGCGTTCGCCCCCCATATCTTCGAAAGGTACTCACCGAGTGCCTGGAAAACGCCCGATGCAAAGAGTGCCGCGATCGCGCCGCCGAGTCCTACCATGTGGAATATCGTAGTATACAAAAAATACCGAGGGCGAGTCTCGATATATAGAACAAAGGTCGGCTCTTTGTACGGGACAAAGAGCCGACCTTTGTACAACTAACACTGATTGCGATTTACACCCGCTGGACCTGATCGGCTTCGAGCTCGACCGGCGTCTCGCGGCCGAACATCGGCACGAGGACTTTGACCTTGCCGCGCTCTTCGTCGATCTCCCCTACCTTGCCTTCGAGATCCTTGAACGGTCCGTCAATGATGATAACTGCATCGTCGAGCGCGAGATCAATAGCATGACGTACGATGTCGCCGCCCACACGCTTGAGAATCTTGTCTACTTCGTCCTGCTCAAGCGGAACCGCCTGATTGGCCGTACCGACGAAGCCGGTGACCTGCGGAGTGTTGCGGACGACGCTCCACGCATCATCGGTCGCGATCATGTCGACGAGGACATAACCCGGAAATGTCTTCTCTTTCATCTCGGTGCGGCGGCCGTTCTTGATCTTGATCTTCTTCTCAGTCGGCACGACGACGTTGAATATCTGCTCGCTCATACCGAACGATTCGATGCGTGTCTTCAAATTGCGCGCAACTGCGTCTTCATAGCCGGAGTACGTGTGTATCGCGTACCACTTGCGCTCTCCTCCATGTGTTTGTTTTGCCATATTATTTTGTTGATGTCTGAGTGGGGGTCGGCGTGGTCTGTGTAGTGAACGGCAGAGTCGGCGCGGTATTTGATGTGGTCGGTGTCGGTGCGGTCTGAGTGACGGGAATCGTCTGCACACTCGGTGCTGTCGGGAGATTATTTACCAACTGGGTAAGGCCGGATGTGAAAAGAAAGTCGAAGAGCCCCAAGTACGCGGCGATGCCGAGTGAGATGCCGGCAACGAGGAGCGTATAGACGATTGTCTGTGTTTGCGTCGGCCACGCGACGTGGCGCAGCTCAGCGCGCGTATCCTTAAGATATTGCATGATGCCTCCCATACGTTTGTTTTATGTTAGCGCCGATTTCGGCATTTTTAAAACCCCTCGCGGGGCTTAATAAGATAATAGTCCAAAGTCGGAAAAAGTCAAGGACGTGGCACACGCCTGCAGGCGGGTGCCACGTCGAGATCGTATCCTTCGCACCTAGCTACCGAATCTCGTAGGTAACCGAAACATCGGAAGTGATCGTATTCTGTCCGACAGCAATCTGTGGAGCCGCAATCGCTTTATCTTGGATTCCCGCTCCGCTCGCTGTTGCATACATCGGCATCGCAACGACACCGCCGTTCTCGTTGAACCCTGTGACACGAATCAAAGAAACCCCGAGTGAGGATGCGAGCACCTGTGCCTTGGTCTTTGCGTCAGTAATCGCCTTGTCGCGAGCCTGTGCGTTGAGTGCATCCTGATCAGCCACTGTGAACGTCAATCCACTCACATCGGAAACGCCACGCATACCGACACCGGCAAGAAGTGTCCCCGCCTTGGTAATATCGGTCACTTTGACTGTCTCAGCCTGAGTCACTTCATAACCGCTGATCGTCTGCTTTTGGGGCGGACAATAACTGTTGCTGGCACAGACCTGAGCGCTGTATGAATACTGCGGATTGACATTATAGTTGGATGTCTGAATGTCGGTGTCTTTAACCCCCTGCGATTTCAAATACCCGATGACCGTATTGGACGCAGCAGTCGCCTTTCCCTGAGCCGTCGCGACATCAGCCGCAGTCTCGTCGACCGTATACGTAAATGTGGCAGTGTCAGGCACCGCAAACACTTTCCCTTCACCCGAGACCGTAATGGTATTCGCAGGTTGAATACCTGCGCCGATGTAGTTATAGGCACGCAATTCACTTACCGTCGCCACGAGGAGAAAGAGCGCGAGCATGCCCAAGGCGATGGCAGCCATTTTGCGCACACTGCGTGAGGCATTGATAATCCGCTGTACCGAAGTTTGTTCATCCATATATTTTTTGTAATTAAAATAATCCCACGCACCCCACTAATAAATATAATTGTATCACGCCGTGCTGACACATCCTTGTCATCAACATGACGCTTTTGGCTACAGCAATTCTGAAGACCGCTGAATAAAAGCTCCCAGTTGTGGTTTCATCTCTAAAGCTGCTTTTTCACCAGACCTGAAAAGAGCCGCGAGTTTTTCGTTGTTTTGTTGGATTACACCAGTTGGTCCAAAATCGCTTTCTTTTTGCGGCATAACAATAATCGGCGCATACTCTTGTTGGAATTTTCCAAAGCACTTCATTCCCGTACGAATTAATTCGACACGGTTTTGGAGCATTTCTTTGGCACCTTTCGGAAAGTGCCGGGCCTGTATTAAGAGAAATATTTTTAGACCCAACCACTTCCTGAGTGTGTTTCCAATCTCGTAGTGGTTATGTATCACCAATACGTTCCAGTCCTTAGGCACAAGTTCTGTTCTATACAGAGCAAATGGATCCAAATCTGCATCTACGTACTCTTCCCAAGGAGTACCCCATAAGATTTGTCTATCGTGCATGGTAATCGCTGCATGCAAAATATCCCAAAAGTTCTTTTGAAACTTTTGTTCGCGACTGCTGAAAAACTCAATACTATGCTTTGGGTAGTGACAGAGTGGAATACGCAATTCAGCTTCGGATGAGAAAATCTTCTCTACCTCAAGTGGGTGTTTGTTTCTAAAAACTTC
This sequence comes from uncultured bacterium, assembly GCA_903854215.1. Taxonomy (GTDB): domain Bacteria; phylum Patescibacteriota; class Minisyncoccia; order Phycocordibacterales; family UBA2100; genus UBA10103. The sequence continues at coordinate 46,786 of CAINVT010000025.1, forward strand.
ACCGATTAAGTAATCTAAGTTAAAGACGGGTTTTCCGGAAAAGACGTCGGAATATTTAACAAGTTCTTTTTTTGCAATGTCATTTGTCCAGATATCTTTAATCTCTGCAAACTGCTTGCTGACAAAATAGGAAGCCGTAGCGGCTCCAGAAGAAGCCCCGACTACCAAATCGGATGTCTTGACTCCAAGCCGAGTGAGGCCGTATATGAAACCTGCTCCAAACGCACCTTTAATAGCCCCGCCATGGATAAAAATAGCTGTCTTGTTCCCTTTCACAAACTTATGATACCTCAATTTCTAAAGCATTCACAAACTATGATATCGCCAAACGAGCTTGCAAAATAATACTTATACTTGGGTGGTCTACGGGGCTCGACTACTACTCAAGTCGTGCCGCCGCACGACTTGGTCGCAGTCCCACCTCATGGTTGAGTGTGCTCGCACAACATCGCTCCGGTTTTCTCGTCCCGCCACGAAGTGTGTAGACACTTCGTTTAGATCATCCTGCATGTTCGCAGGCTCACATTCAGGGTCAGGCACTGTCCGGTCTTATAACAGTGCTCGAGGATAAAGAGTATATGGTTACTTTACGCGAAAAAATGAATAACATCAAGAAAGTTGCCAAGTTTTACAACTACGACCTCCTCCTAGCCAAAAAATAAAACGTTGTTGCCCCTTGTCTGCCCTTGGGGCGAGCTTTGCACCCCAGATAGACCTTTGACACCTCTTGCGACCATAGCCCCCCGGTTTGACGAAATTTGCGAGCCTAGAACGATTTGCTTAACTTCGGAAAAGTTAAGCAAATATGACTCGATTTACACATCTCAGTTATTTCCAAATTGGAAATAACTGAACCATATCAGCTTAACTCCGCTAGACTTGTTCCCTGGGCAAGCGTATGTTCTTGCTTGCTATGGAGGACGATGACATTGAAGCGATCCTTGCGACCGCCAAAAACATAAGAATGCCACATCGACGCGGATCATTTAATCCGTTATCTTCTCTTCCGGAACCAAAGGCTAAAATCAAACAAGCAATCAAGGAAAGAATCAGACTCTTAGCCGGTGCTTATATCTCACTGGCTGGGTTTGTGGACGATGACGATATCCGTTTTGCCGAGGATAATCCTAAGTCAAAGAAAACTCGAGCAATTTATCTCAAAGTGCTCGAGGATATGGAAACGGCTCAGAAAGAAATGCGGGAGTTTAAAATTTTATAGTAACTCTTCAAGCTCAACAGCATCGTCTTCGTCAACACCTAAATCTTCCATAATCTCCTGCACACGCTCGGCCGTGTCCTTATC
>CAINVT010000026.1 GCA_903854215.1 uncultured bacterium
CACAAGATGATGAGTTTAAAGTATCCGCATGAACTATCACGGTAGACAGACATAGAGCAAACATCATAAGTAGTAAGGTGAGACCAGTGTGCGGTACCTCTTTCATATTCGTAAGTATACCGTATCTGTACGTTGAAAAACAAAATCCCCGCACAGAGGCGGGGATTTTGTCTGTATTCTTTGCGAATACGAACGATGAACTAATTACCCGATGCTTCAAGCGTGGAATTCGAACCATCACCCGTGCCTGCCGGTGCCTTGCACGCGACTGCTGCGGTGCCGTACGTCTTCCAAGCACTATTGCGCGCAGTCTGCCATGCACTTCGGGCTGCTTTTTCAGACTTCGTGAATGTTGACCACGCGGTCGCGACGGCCGCCTTCACGGTCTTCAAGGTTGTTAACGTGTATGCCTGCTGCAGAGCTGTCGCACGAGCGCTGTATGCGGCATTGTCGGCAGTTGTAAGTGTCGTCATAGCCGTATCGATTGCTGTCTCACGTGCAGTTACCGCAGTACCGATGCACGCGATCTTAGTCGTTACCGATGATGTTGTTGTCGGCGCGACCGTTCCTGTGACGGAGTTGGTCGTCTGTGCGAATGCCGGGAGGGCGGCGAGGGTAATGATGCCGAGTGAAATTACACCGGCGAGAAGATTCTTTTTCATAGGAGTTTATTTTTTTATTGATTGAGTACTAGTAGTGTGATTAAACGATTTGTATGTTCGACGGTGGTGCGCGGCTGTGAGCCGATAGTATCTTCAATGTGTCGAAGCTGTCGTATTGCGCGGTGGTAACATCACCGAATGTGAATAATTTTGGATTGATCTCGTATGATCGGTGTACGAATGCAACGACAAGATGACCGGAGTCATCCGAAGCGCGCTTGCTGAAATGCGGCACGTCAGGAATACCGGTCGCATTCCCGTACGGTTCGTCGGGAATCGCGAGCGTAATCAAGCCCGATGACGGCGCAAGCAGTATGATAGCCACGATGGCGAAACTCCAGAATGATCCATATAAGAGACGATTCATCCGATCCATTCGGTGAGTATATCAAATCTGCGCATGGTGCCCATGCGCACTGGCGCGCGAACTGATATAGTCATTCCGTATGAAATTCTTGCGCGGGCCGATGGGGTTCATTGTAACGACGATGTTCCTCAACTTCATGGGGCTGACGATCATCATCCCTGTCATTCCGTATATCGTCGCGCATTTCACCACACATGTAGCACTCTATGTCGGACTCATTACGTCGTTCGGTGCGTTGTGCCAATTCCTTGCCGGACCGGCGTTGGGATATGTGAGTGATATCTTTGGCCGGCGGCCGGTGGTTTTGTGGAGTCTTTTAGGTGGAGTCTTTGGTTATGTGATCTTCGGCATCGGAGGCGCGCTGTGGGTACTCTTCCTCGGACGTATCATCGATGGATTGAGTAGTGGTGATACGCCGGCGATGTACGCCTATGTTGCCGATAGATACAAACCACACGAACGAGGAAAATATTACGGCATCCTCGGTGCGGCCGCGGGTTTGGGATTCATGATCGGTCCGGCGTTTGGCGGTTTGGCTGCAGGAATAAGTCTTTCGGCACCGTTCTATCTTGCTGCAATTATCAGTCTTGCGAACGCATGTTGGGGATATTTCGCGATGCCGGAGAGTCTCACACTCGAACATCGAACACATACGTTTCATCTGCATCTTCTCAATCCATTTTCGCAGTTCAAATCCGTGCTCACATCATTCACTCTGCGCGTTCTCTTCTTCACGAGTTTCATCTTCTTTACCGCGCTTGTGATGCAACAGAGTAACTTCTCAGTCTTTCTTAAAGATGTCATGCATTGGGGGCCGACCGACATCGGAATCATGCTCTCGGTCGTCGGGCTCGTCGACTTTTTCGCCGAAGGATATCTCGTCGGAAAGCTTCTTGCGATCTTCGGCGACATCTCGGTGACGCGCATCGGAATTTTGCTCACGGCGATCGGTATGTTCATGGTGGGTCTCGTGCCGATTTTCAGTTCGCTCGTGCTGCTCTACATTGCGATCATTATCTATACGATCGGCGACGGCCTCTTCGAACCGGCAATGACCGGCCTCATCGCCAATGCGACCGCACCGGCCCTGCAAGGTAGAACGCAAGGCGCCAATCAAAGTATTCAATCCGTTGCCCGATTCCTGGCTCCGCTCATGGCAGGTTTCCTTTATGAAATGAGTGCTTCGTTTCCGTACTTCGCGAGTGCTGCGATGATGATTATTGCTTTTATCATTCTCGTGATGGTTGCGGGTTCACTGAGGTTCGAGAAACAGACGACAGTATAAAAATCCTTGACCTTGTTCGTGATATTGATACCATGTAGGTACAAATGGCTTCGGCCCTACTCCGCTCAAGGTCTATTGGACGGAGGAACAAGAGAAAAAGCTCAAGGCAAAAGTGCTTTGAGTTTTTTCTTTAGTACAGCAAAGTCTTCCTTTGAAATATAACCGATCATGCGGCGCAGACGTTTGCTATCGATAAGACGGATTTGAGAAACTACTGCTGCGCTTTGAGTTTCATGTTTTCCAGTTTCTGTAGAGATCACGAAAGAGAAGTAGAATGACAGATCTTTCAAGGTGCGAGTCAATGGCACACCCCAAAAGATCTCATTGTTGAATTTCCGTATGATGACAACAGGTCGGAGGAATAGATCACCGCGTCCACCTTTTTCGAAACCTACATTATATCCAAGATGACAATACCAAATCTCACGCTCATGAAAAAAGAGACGTTCGGCATCGGAGTGCAGAATTTTCTTTTTCTCATTCCATTGATCAAAATCTTTATCGGTGTGCATGACCCCTCATACATGCGCAGTATAACAGCTATTTTTGCCGGTTAAATCTGTGACCGAAAGCGAGATAAATAAAAAAAGACCAGCGAAAGACTCGCTGGCCGGGAGCAATTCTAAACGGATGGTGCGTTCGCCTCCACACGTCGGAAAAGATAAAAACGACGGCTTCGTGAGCTCAGCACCCTACCATCAAGACCTGACATCTTTGTACTTCGGCGCTCCGAGGTTAATTGCTCTGATTAGTTGCCGCAATAATCCTTCCATGCATCGATACCGCAACATGGACAGAATCGATGCGACTCGGTGATCTCGACATTTGATTCCAGCAACCCATTTGGGCAGTAGCAAAGAATGGGCTCAGGATCAAACGCGCAAGGATCGACATTGTATCGGTGATATTTTGGTCTCGAGTTTCTGCTCCAGGACTGCTTTTTCAACCATTGAAACATCGATAGACTCCGTCGTTCCGCTGGAACTGAGGACACTCTACATACATCACCGATATGATGCAAATAGGTAAAAATCGAGTTATTGAAAGATTCTCTCCACATCAACAACCTAGTCCTTCCTCGCAGCCTCATGTCCGCCGAATTGGTTGCGCAGTGCTGAGAGGACGCGGCCGGCGTAGGAGGGATTTTGCGCGGATTGTTTGCGGAATTCGAGAGAGCCTTCGATGATTGGGGCGGGGATACCGAGGCGATGTGCTTCGTCGACGGTCCATTGTCCTTCGCCGCTTGCCGCGACCGTACTCGATATTGAGGTGAGATCGACACCGAATTTCTTATATGCGTTCGCGAGCCAGCGGACGAGACGCGATTCGATGACAGAACCGTGGTCGTAGAGTTCGGCAGTCTCCGCGACATCAATGTTCAATTCGGATCGTTTCAATATCTCAAAACCTTCTGCAATCGCCTGCATCATGCCGTACTCGATGCCGTTGTGAACCATTTTGACAAAATGTCCCGCACCCGCCCCTCCGGCATACAGGTATCCATTCGGCACCGACATGTCTCTAAAAAGTCCTTCATATTTTTCGTAAAGTGTACGATTCCCCCCGACCATAACGCATGCGCCACTTCGTGCTCCTGCGGGGCCGCCGGAGACACCGGCGTCGAGAAAATTAATGCCACGTTTCTCGAGCTCTGCATGACGTCGAATGGATTCTTGATACGGGCAATTACCGCCGTCGATCACCGTGTCGCCTTTTCCAAGCAGGGGAACGAGCTCTTCGAGCACTGCATCGACTGACTGATGCGGTACCATCATCCATAGCGTGCGTGGTGCGGGGAGTGTCTGCACGAGTTCAGCGAGAGAAAATGCACCGATGATCCCATCTCGTTCAAGTTCTTTCGTTGCGTCCGGACTCCGGTTGAAACCGACGACGCGCCAGCGTTTGTCGATCAATTGTCGTGCAAGGTTCGCTCCCATCTTGCCGAGCCCGATGAAGCCGACGGTACCTTTTGGTGCCTCATAGAGATCTGGTATCTCTTCAAGAATATCGGGATGCGGTGTCGTATCCGGCGCATATGTGTGAAGGGGAACTATGTTGCGGCGCCACGCATCTTCAACGGGATCGACGAATTTCCACAGTGCATCGATCTCTTCGGTAGCGACGAAGAGTGACTGTTCGCCGAAGATCGCCGCATGCAAGACCTTCGCGTATTCTTCGACGTATTGCACCTTGTTCTTCTTCTCATAGAGAAAAAACGACATCATACGCTCTTCAAGCGCATTCTCGAATCCCGGCTTGCGTGTCCAAAAGTCGACAATGATCTCATCATTCGGTTCAAGGCGGAAGGTAATCTTGTTAGGACCATGGGCGCCTTCCTCGCACGAAAGGCAGACGGGAGGATGTTTGAGCGTAAGGATAATCTCTTTGCGCGCCTCGTCCATACGTTTGCCGGCTTCGAGATAGATTGGCACACCCGCCCAGCGTGGATGATGGAGCTCGGTTTTCAACGCGAAGTACGTTTCAGTCTCAGAATTCGGTTGCACGCCGGCGATTGAGCGATAGCTGTCGTACTGCGCGCGGTATGTGTGCGTGTGCAGTGTCTCGTCTGTCCATGGCGCGAGTGTCGTAAGCAGGTTGGTGCGATTCTGACGCACCGATGCGACATCCGTCGCCGGCGGATAATCCATCGTGACAGCGGCGAGCATTGCGAGCGCATGATTTTGTCCGACATCACGCAGTGCGCCGACTGCGTCGTAGAATCCGCCGCGTGTTTCAACGCCGATCGACTCATGGAGTCGCACATCGATGCGTTCGATGGTGGACGTGTCCCAATTTTTTTCGAACAAGTTATTGGAGAACCGGAAATTCTCGATACCTTGGATGATCTCTTTGAAAAAATAATGGTCGATGCGATAGACTTGGTCTTCTTTGAAATATCGCGTGAGCTGGCGTTCGAGGTCAGCCGCACTTTCACGATCATGCCCGAACGGTTTCTCGATGAGAACGCGGCTCCAGCCGAGGTCATCGTCGCAGGGGATGTTGAGCTTGCCCTCGGCGAGCCGTTCGAAGATCGCCTCATAGGCGGTGGGCGGGACTGCAAGATAGAAAAGTTTATTCGCACAGACACCCCACGTGGATTCCATCTCTTCTACGTGCGACATGAGCGGTTTGAATCCTTCTGGTGTTTCGAATGTCCCGGATCGATAGGTAAACATCCGGAAAAAAACCTCAAACTCATCATCTGGTACCGGTGACTTTGCCGCTTTTTCGACGGCCGATCGTACCATGGTCTTGAAATCATCGTCAGAAAGCGTGCGTCGCGCGAATCCGATGATCGAAAGTCGTTCAGGTAGGCGCCCTTCGCGCTTAAGGTGCCAGAGCGCGGGAATGATTTTCTTCGCGGCTAAATCGCCGGTGATACCAAAAATGGTGAATAATGCGGGTGTGTCAGAAGTATTCATGGTAGGGTTAATCATATCGCGCTTACGGGTAATCGTCGCATATAATACGTCTCACACAGGCGATTGTTTCAAAAATGAAACAACAAAAATGAAACAAGATGGATGATTTGTCCGTATTACGGGCACAGCGCGCTTATAACCTATGAAAAAAATACTACTTTCAACATTCGTCTTCCTCGCCTCGGCGGGGTATGTCATGTATCAATATCTTGGCGGTGGCTCAGTAAGTGCCGCATCATCGCCGGTCGCCACAGTCGCTCCAACTGCCCAAACCGCTACGCCGAGTACGACTACGTTTACAACCCAATCGCAACCGTCCGTTACAACAAACACTCCGGCACCAACTCCAGCACCGACAGTGACGGTCGCTCCCACACCAGCACCGGCTGCCGTACCGGCGCAAACCGGTCAGTATAAGAATGGTACCTACACCGGTTCGCCTGCCAGCGCCTACTACGGCACCGTGCAAGTGCAGGCGGTCATTCAAGGCGGCAAATTGGCTGCCGTGAATTTCTTACAATATCCGTCTGATCGTCGCACATCGCAGTACATCAACGGATCGGCGATGCCGGTACTTCAATCGGAGGCCATCCAGGCACAGAGCTCCAACGTGAGCGCGGTGTCGGGTGCGACAGACACGAGCGGTGCATTCCAACAATCGCTGAGCAGTGCACTTGCGCAAGCCGCGAACTCCTAGTTTTTGGAGGGGTCACATTACTATCTATGAAGTTCATCGACGACATTCTCAATCGCATCACGATGTACCGCCTCGTGCTGTATTACCTTTCGGCGCTCATCGTCGCCGCGTTCGTTTTCAGTTTCTTCGGCATTCTCCCGTTCGATCCGACTGCGCTCGCATTCTCGACGGTGCTCATTGTCGCTGTGTGTGCGGTGACCAACTGGGTTTTCGCACGTGTATTCGAAGCGGAAACGAACATCGAATCGGTCTATATCACGGCGCTGATCTTGACACTCATTATCTCTCCGATCAGCGCTTCCAATCATGCAGGTGTTGGTTTTCTCATCTTCGTATCCGTATGGGCGATGGCGTCGAAGTATCTATTTGCAATCGGTAAAAAACACATCTTCAATCCGGCGGCGGTCGCAGTCGTTCTCACCGCATTTTTGATCAACCAACCCGCGACATGGTGGATCGGCGGCAACCTCGCACTCTTTCCTCTTGTTGTCGGTGGCGGACTCTTGATCGTGCGTAAGATCCGACGCTTCGATCTCGTATTGAGCTTCGCTGCCGTCGCGTTCGCGACGATCATCGCGACATCTGCCTCGAGTGATTATCTGACAGCCATCAACCAGACGCTGCTGCATTCATCATTCTTCTTCCTCGCGTTCGTCATGCTCACCGAGCCGCTGACTACGCCGCCGACCGCGGTGCTCCGCGTGCTCTACGGTGCGATCGTCGGTTTCCTTATCGCGCCCAACATCCATATCGGCACATTCTACCTCACGCCGGAGATCGCGCTTCTGGTCGGCAACGTATTCGCGTATGTCGTGAGTCCGAAGGGGCGCTACATGTTGACCTTGACCGCGATCGAACAAGTCGCGACCGATGTCTATGATTTTGTCTTCACTCCTGATCGCGGATTTTCGTTCCGACCCGGTCAATATCTCGAATGGACGCTCGGACACAGTCATCCGGACGACCGCGGTAACCGCCGCTATTTCACTATTGCTTCAGCCCCGACAGAGAAAAGTGTGCGTCTCGGCGTGAAATTCTACAGTCCATCGAGCACCTTCAAGCGCGCACTTGCCGCGATGAAAGTGGGAAGTAAGATCTCAGCTGCACATCTTGCCGGCGGATTCGTGTTGCCGAAAAAGAACGATACGAAGCTCGTCTTCATTGCCGGCGGAATCGGTATCACGCCGTTTCGCAGTATGATCCACTACCTTTTGGACAAGCGGGAGGCGCGACCGATCACGATCTTTTATGCCAACAAGACGCAGGCGGATGTCGCCTACAAGGATATCCTTGACCGTGCGAAAACCGAGCTCGGCATCAAGACGATCTATTCCTTGAGCGCAGAAAAAACGATCGTACCCGACATGATCAATAGTCCGATCACCGGCGACCTCATCGCGCGAGAAGTGCCGGATTATCGCGAGCGTACCTTCTATATCTCGGGCCCGCGCGCGATGGTTGAAGCGTTCAAACACACGCTCATCGAAATGGGTATATCGCGTTTCAAGATCAAGAGCGACTTCTTCCCGGGGTTCGTATAAGGTATGGAATCGTTCTTCCGCGAGAACGGGATATTTGTAGCGAGCACGATCTTCATGATCGGGCTCATCGTGAGCGCAAATATGTTGAGTCAGAAGGGGAATTTGGATTACACGTATCAACCAAGTATTTCGTCCACGCCAACGCATGTTGCAAACATCCCAACTACCACCGCATCGCCGAGTCAGCAAACCGACGACGTCGTAGCGGTGCGAAAACAACTGAGTGTTGCGACGAACTCCACTACACCAAAAACCGCGACGATCGTAGCTCCCGTCAAACCGGCAGTGCGACACCGTGGCAATGAAGGAAGCGGGGATGATAATTAAACTTGTTTTTAACACGGCACTATTGCATATCCCATATACCCTGTGCTAACATTCTTTTTGTAGCTCCGGCTACACATTGTTCTCCAAAGGTACGCTAGAGGTTTGGCGCTGCAACACCTGTAGGAATGTGGGACGGTTGTGCTGAACCGAGAAGCAACACAGGCAAAGCGTGCCTGACTGTGGCTCGAAGAGCAACACGAAAAGACCCTCGAAAGGGTACAGAGGCGAAAGCCGGGCTGTGAAGAACAGTGTTAAAATCAAAGAGAGGGTACTTCGGTGCCCTCTCATTTTTTTGTAAGAAAAGTTTCACCGTCATCTTAAGGCCACCAATTTTCGCAGGTTTTTCCGAAGGTTAGATCTGCGGAAACAATCCGCGTCTGCCAGCGAGTGTCTTTTCTAGACAATATTTAGATGATGTGCAAAACTCTTCAGTAGAGAAAGGACCAAAACATGACTAAAGCAGAGCGAAATAAAGCTACAACTGTGGTGTACCTCTTTCTAAGGAAAGATGGGGAGCTTTTGATTGCACGCCGATGCAACACGGGCTATCAGGACGGCAACTACCAGGTCCCTGCAGGACATATTGATGCGGGCGAACTTCCGACGGAAGCGATGATCCGAGAGGCAAAAGAGGAAATCGGCATTGATCTCAAGGAAACCGATCTGCGATTAGTCCATACCTCGTTTCGCCCGAAGCATGATGAGACAGGGGATCGGGTAGACTACTTCTTTGAGGCTATCCACTGGGGCGGAGAAGTCATCAATGCCGAACCAGATAAATGTGATGATCTGCGGTGGATTAAACTCACCGAACTTCCTGAGAATGTGACGCTCCATGTTCGTATTGCGATTGAATCGTCTGAACGTGGAGAGATTTTCTCTGAAATTAGCTTGGATTTGCTCAAAGCAAACGGGCTATATCAATTAGTAGAATAGGGAGGGGCTAAGCAGCCTCTCCCTTTTTTGTAACATTGATCTCCAACATCGTCCCATATCCGGTTATAAAATGTATAAAATTTTGATATAGCGGATATGCAAAAACTCCCCGAAGGGAGTTTTTGCGAGGAGAGCAAGAGGGAATAATTACTGTGCGTTCGGTCCAATAGGAATCGCATCTCGGGCCCGCGCGCGATGGTTGAAGCGTTCAAACACACGCTCATCGAAATGGGTATATCGCGTTTCAAGATCAAGA
>CAINVT010000027.1 GCA_903854215.1 uncultured bacterium
CCCTGTTCATCGTCGCGAGCCATCACCACATAGTGACCACACGTAACGATCGTATTCTCAATCTCGCTCGCGAGTCGTCCGACCTCGTCCGGCGATTGAGATTGATAACGCTTATCTTGAAACTCGACCATACGGCCATTCAAGAGCGCCCGTACAATTCGCGATACCATATCCGCTCGACCCCAGTCAATTATCTCGGATTCATCGGCATGCGAAAAGTCGATCTCCCAAACGGAGCCGAGTTTCACAAGCTGCCCAAGTAATTTTGCAGGATCAATTTGCACCCCGGCAAAAATACCGTTCCAAATTACCCGTTCCTTGCCCGCGTGCGGACCAGAAACAATCTTGATAACTATCATTCCTCTCTCTCCTCTGTTTGAGATCACCCTACCTCACTCGCTCTGAACGACTTGTCCTGAGCTCGTCGAAGGATGTCCTCAAAGAAGGAGGCGAGCGCAAAACCGTGCGCTCGCTCCAAACCATTTCAACGACAACTGCGTGCAATCGCAGCAAGCTCGTTGATTTCTTTTTTCGCCTCCATAAGGAGGCGCTTGTTTCTGAATCTAACCTGTCGGTTGTCCAGAAATTGACGACTCCAATAAATTTCGGCGACCTCAAGCACCTTTTTCCCGTTGATTTTGATATACACAGTGTTTTCGTACACCACGCTATACATACCCCAACGGCCGACCTCTTCCCAACGTATTGCCAGGTTGTCATTATTGGATAAAATCCACGAACTAACACTCCTCTGTAATTCCCATCCGTACTTTTTAAACGGGTCCCTTTCGGGGAATGCCCTCCCCTCCCCGTTTTTCCATTCCATTGCGAATATTATTACCCCCAGAATTTCATCTTCAATTCGACGTCGGTTAACAATTTTTGTGTAACCGAAGTCCCATACAATTGCAATGCTGATTGCGGTGGCGAGTATTACATAGGCGTTCATAACAATCTCCATCAATGAGTCTGTCGCGACCCGAGTAGCGCCGGCTTTCTGCCGGAGTGAGAGAATAGGGAGTCGTTCAACCCCCGAATACCATCTGTCGATACAGATAGTATTCGGGAGTAGCGAATCAATAACATCCCTATATCACACGTAGAACACTCCTCTATTTGGGGATACGAACACGACTTTGTTCACATCCTCAAAAAAGGAGACGAGCAGCGACCAAGCCGCTCGTCCCAAGTAAACTTACCGTTTATTGCGAATCCGTAGACTCGACATGTTCCAAAGCGAAACGGCATCACTTTGGGTTGGGAGTGTTTTGGCGACTCCACGCCCGCATGGCTCTTCCTCTGCGCGAGTGCTCTAGGGGGTATGTAATTCTCCTTTTGCACAGTGTAAGTGGTCGGCGTATTGATAGCTGCCACACCACTCGTCGCGGCCATTATTCAGAGTTCATAAGCTGAACCACTCTCCTCTCGACTTACAACCTCAGGGGTATCGAGAGTTGACGAGCTACATGTGCCTGACCACACGGTATGTTGACCAGTCATACTCTGGGGTCTCACGGACCATCGCGGATGAAGTTCATACTTCTCTCCCGTTTGTTTGCAGTCGTTTTTCCTTCCAACGACAGGGGTTCGTGAGTGAACCAAGCCGCCTCGCTTTAACACCTTAGGGGTATCGAGACATGTTTCGTACTGCACCTAACTGCAGGCATGTTATTACCCAAACATGCACGGGATAGTTTTAGAACCTATCGATACCGACCCCGCCGGTCGACTTTGCAAAATTGACCAACAGCGGATTCGCGACTTCCATCGCGAATCCGTGAACTGTAGTCCCATGCACGTCCGACTTGCGAACACCCGAGACCGACGAGTCCTCGTCGGTTAAGACGCATATCTCGGGGCGATACAAAAGCTCGCCCTTCGATATGAGATCCTCAAGATATTTATGAGCAGCTTTCACAGAAGCGGCAATATCAGTCCCGCCGCCAGAAAAGTTGCCGTTTGCGAAGTCGCGGATAAGTTTCCGCGCCTCCGCCTCGTTCGTCGCACGACGCACATTGCCGAGCTGAGTGTCGAAGACCGACACGAATACCTCGGCATCACCTGATAGTACGGCCTTGAGGCGGTTCATCACCACCCCGGTCGCCTTCCAGTGACGCTTACCGCGCATAGAGCCACTTCCATCAACGAGGATGAAAATGGCCTGTTTCTTTTCTTGCCGCGTCACGCGTTCCCGCACCGGCAACTGTCCGGAGACAGCTTGGTACAGAAAATACGCGGGCGCCTGCTGGCGCGTCGCCCATGCGGATTTACTCACCCGCGCAAGTTCCGACAATCCTCGAATCGGACGATTGTGAATTTCCTCGCCAGCCGGATCCGGCGTCACGAGGCGTTGCCGACGCGTCTGCATCTTCGACAACTTGTCGAGATGCCGACTGATGTCGAGCATCGCCCGCTTGTCCGAACCCGGGACGAGATCTTCAGCAACTGCGAGCTTATTCAGCCCTTGGCTGCCTGTGCGCTGCCTATCGCTATCCGACGACTCAGTCTCATGCTTTTTTCCTTCCGGATCGAGCATGTCGACTTCATCACTATCGAGCGACTCAACCATGTCCATGGTTTCATGGAGAGACTTAGCAACACCTTCCGGTGTTGTCTTCTCTTCAGAGAAAATCGGGAGCGGCTCACCACTCTCGCCGCCACCCGAGCCGCCTTGCTGCTTCGAAAGAAGTTTGAGGCAGGACATCGCCTGCTCAAGCGGTGTCTCGCCGGGGAATTTCGTAACATCTATTGTCTGCAGAAAGTCGCAAACGTTTTGATGATATTTCATTCCCTCGGCGGCTTTCTCATCGACCGCGACCGAACGGTTGTCCGTCCGGCTCCAGTCTTTGAGTTGCCACTTGCCGTCCTTATTCGGTGCGACGAGCGACTCGTCCGCCTTGCGACGGACAACCTCTCGATAGTGCGACGGAGAGTTCACCGAACCTCCCGCCGCGATATTGCAGAGATCGGCCACGAGGTCGCGACTAAACGACCGCAAGCCGACCTTCCCCGCCATTTCACGCATTTCCTCACCGTTGGGCGGGATATACGTGGTAGGCGGAGACGTACGGAAGGTAAACATCCCCGTCTCCTTGGTTTGATCCAATCAAGATTCACTGCATCGAAACGCACTGAACCTTGAAGAAGATGCTCGAGCCACAACCACGCGGCTCGAGCAGTAACCATTACACCCGCACGTTGGCGACTGCCTGTATGAGCAGTTCGGCCGCTTTTGTCTGGGCTGCCTCGCGGAGTTTCTTTCGACGCTCCGCGAGGTTGTCCGTCACGACGAGCTTGGCGAGCTCGTCGACGAAGGACAGCAGGCGTTTGTGCGTCTGCATGAGTTTTATCGGCGTCTGTTCGTCCGAAGACGGGAGCAGATTTCGATAATTATTTTCTGCCGCGACGAGCGCGGCTTCAGCGGAGGCGCGTTTATACGCCTCCTCCAATTCCTGCCTGAGATTCGAGGAGAAGTCCTCCAATCCCGGCAAGAATCTGAGGTCGAGCAGATCGCTCTTCTCGACCTTCGCCGAGCCACGGATCGCCGCAGCCGTCTTGACGATTCCGAGCGCATGCACAGCAGTGCGCGGGGAGATTACGTCGCCGTCGGCCGAGGCTTTTGCCATAACCTCGGCAAGAACGGCAACCGAACCGTTCAGGTCCGCACCAGGAAGGCGCGGAGCGACCTTCCGGAAAAGCTCGAGATAATCCGCCGCGTCATAACGCGGCCACTCGACTTTAAGTTGGAGCGGGAACCGCTCTACCAAGGCCGCGGCGGCCGGACCGAGGTCGGCGACCTCCTCGGGGTTTTTGTTTGTGATCGCCACGATTACTTTCGTTTTCATGGAGAACTGCTGCCCACCCTTACGGAGCTTGCGCGCCGTCATGGTGTCTTTGAGACCGAGAAGCACCGACGCCGGAGCGTCGAACATCTCCTCGAAGACCGCGAACGGTTTTTCGAGGAAAGAATTTTCGGGGTGATAGATTAAAACTTTCCGCTCTTCGAGAGCACGAAAGTCCAATCCACCCCAGAGAGTTGCTTCGTCCATTCCTTCACCGAAGGATTGAACGAAAATCTCGTTTTCAGTCGCAACGCACGCAAGCGCGGCTGCGACCATTTCGGACTTACCGTGTCCGCCAGGCCCCCAAAGGAGCACATTTTTACCGGATTCGAAAGCCAGGGACAAAATTCGCGCGAGTTCTTCGCAGCGAATGAAGTCCTGTTCGAGCCGGGTGCGAATGTTGTTGTACATCTCGCATCTTTCTTTTCGAGCTTGAGCGCCCACGAAAAATGGCTATTGTCGCCATATCGTGGCCCAGCACTCCTCCCCGTCTTGTTGGTGGGGAATCACCCAGGAATCAAGCGGATAGTCCCGCCTGTCCTGATTACAGGTTGCGGACTATCGCAGATTTTTATTTTTTGGTGAGAATCACCTCACCTCACCAGGGGCACACGTTTGTCTCCGTGCCCGGAATAATCGGCTCGCTGCCCCACAAGAGGGCGCACGAGCTCCAGAACACGACGGATTGCGCCGTCGCGTTCCGGTCCCACGGCTCTGGTTCGGGCTTGCGCCCGACAAAGGCCGTGATCAAGATGAACAAATTCGGGCGATCATCCCTTTTGAGAATGACCACGACCGAGCCGCACGGCTCGGCGGTGCGGTTCTTCACGAACCGCGTCAACCCATATCGTTTGGGCCGTTGGGCCCAGACGATTTTGTCTGCGTCCGTTGTAGGGACGCAGACCGTCTCGCCGATGGGCCGACCGAAGTCAACCTCCTCGACGAGAAACTGACGCCCGCGCGCATCGATGCGCGCGAGCACCTGCGGAAGTAGTGCTACTACCCCCTTATGAAGATGGCTCTGGTAGCGGTCGACGACCGCCTCACCAGAACCGAGAACCCAATTTGTCATTGAGTCCTCCTTTCTCGTGCGTTGCGCACGAAGCGGGTGGCTATGCATTTACCACCCATTTCGTACGCGGGTTTGTACCCTCTTGAAATCTCAACTGTTTAAGAGCTCAAGAGGAACGACGAGAGTTAACCAAAACTCTCATCGCACCAAACCGTTTGCGTTTTGTTTAAGGAGAGACGCTACTCTCCTCCGCCCGGTGCTAATGCGCCAGGCGGATGGTGATCGTCACCGACCCGTCAGGGTCGGCGACGATTTTGATCTCCTGCCCCTTCGGGCAGGAAAAGTCCTCATACGACGCCCCGGCGTCGTATGAGGACACATCCGGGTACGACGTGACGTCGTACCCGGCATCGTCCGCCGCGGCCGCCGACGTGGCGGCCGCGGCGAAAAACGCCGCTAACCAAACTTTTTTCATCTCGCCCTCCCAGGCAAAACGCTCGCGCTCTACCCCGCGCAAGAATTGGGTGGACTCTCCTTTTGAGAATCCCGCCGCAGTTTTTCAGCTTTGCTTCAAGTTAATTGTGAATGTGTGAAAAACTGCGGCGGAATCCCGACCCCACCAACGGCTTCGTCGGGCTCCGCACTCATTAATTGATAAGTCTTTATATCTCCGGACATCGTCTCTCCACGATATCCGGGGTTAAGAATCAATGTGTGTCTATATGACGTGTCAAAGATCAGTTTGTCCTAGCCTTACAATCCTTCGACTCATCCCATTGGGATTCGCTCAGGATCTAAGTTTTGTATTCACTCGTACTCTCGTGAACAAAACTAAGACATTTCTGAAAGCGAAGGTTGGTTTAGATCTTCCCTTTCAGCCGATGTCTCAACTCTGTGTTGGACTCCTTCGGTCATCCCAGCCTTCGCTCCTAGTGGAGCTTCGGCGAGGCGAAGACGGTTGGCGAGCAATCCTTCCGGATCAAGCTTTTGGTTTTAGAGTTGGATTTGCGACCTTCTCTGTACCTGAGCGCTCTACCTGCCCTACGTCGCTCTATCGAGCTATGTGGGGCGAAGCAAATATGATGTTGTTTGAGCCACGCCTCTCTCCTCCATCGGCTCGCCGTAGTCACGTTTGACGTGACGAAGGCGGCAAACTTCGGTGCGCTTCAAACAGCACCTAATGAACTCTTTATTTCTGCGTATAGTGTAGCACCGTCGTATGCTCTTGTCAAGCTTTATGTTACAAACTTGTTGGATTTGTCTTTCGAATCTAGCCCTATATGTCTATGTTTATTGATTCTAGCCATTTTTCTGTCACGACTTGTTGACAATTTATTTGATTTGTATACACTGATTGCAGTCCATAACGAAAATTCCCCACAGAAAGGGGTTCGATATTTGATAGTGGGAACGCGAGTCTAGAGACCGAGTATCACGCGTGCGCTATCTTCGATTGTCTTCAAGTCGGTATCGGAGATGCGACCATGTTCGCTGTGTAAGCGTTTTTTGTCGACTACTTGGACTTGATCGCAGACGGCGACAGAATCTTTGCCTGCCGAAAGCACGGAAATAGCTATAGGTGGAACCGCTTTTGGCGAGGTTGTGAGCGGAATGACGACAACGGTCCGGCGGACGGCATTGATCGAATCCAGCGAAAGCACCACGCAAGGCCGTGTTTTCTCGATTTCTGCACCTCGTGGAGATCGATCTGGAAACGCAACCCAATAGATATGACCCCGTTGTACGTTCATAGCGTCTTTAATGTCTCGGTCGTTAATGAATCCATGTCATCGGAAACCTCACGAATAGAGCTGTATTGTGGGTCGTTCTCGATCAACCGTGCAGCTTCGACGAACGCCCGCTCTTTCTCGCTCACCTTGTGTAGCAAAAACTGTTCGACGAGCTTGCTACGATCTCGCGTCGGGTATAGTGCATTGAACCGCGCCAGCACGTCTGGCTTAATGCTATAGACTGCGCGCTGAAATCCCGCCTGACTTTTTTTATCTTTCGTATCGTTCTGCATCTGCACAGTGTAACACTTACCAATGTAATAACAATGAATATATGACCGACCTCTCATACCAACCTTCGCTCACACAATCCGGTCTCACCGCCCATCAAGCCGCTCTCTATGAGACATTGATCAAGTTTGGAGCACTTCCAGCGAGCAGAATCGCGCTCGAAGCGCGGCTTAGTCGCCCGCTCGCCTACAAGGTCCTCGACGATCTCGTCGAGATCGGATTGGTGGAAAAGGTAGAAAAACCGCGCTCCGTCGCAAAGTTTTCCGCCGTTCATCCGCTCAAGCTCAAAGAGATAGCCGATAAGCGTTTCGAAACCGCCCAAAACGCCAAACTCGCGCTCGAAGGCACGATCGGCAAGCTCATTTCCGACTTTAACCTAAAAAGTGGCAAGCCCGGCGTGCAGTTCTTCGAGGGACTCGACGGAATCAAGCAAGTACTCGACGATTCGCTTACTGCAAAGGATGAAATCTATGCGTATGGAGATCTTGAGTCCATCGAGAAATATATAGGTGACATAAATCGAGCATATGTTCGTGAACGTGAGAAAAATGGCATCAAAAAGCGTGGTTTCGTATTCGATACGCCGTTTGCTCGCAAGTTTCTCAAAGATTATGCGCCGAATGTAACCGATACGAAGCTGTTGCAGTATGAAGCGGCTCCATTTCAGACTGTCATGCAAATATATGATGGCAAGACATCATACATCACTCTTTCCGATCAGAACCTTATCGGTGTCATCATTTCCGACAAACGCATTTATGAAATGCATCGGTATCTCTTTTTGCACCTGTGGAGTATTACACCAGTCATTAACCTTGAGGATGTCGCTCAAACGCAGCATAAAATGGACCCGGACGTTCCGACTGAACATATCGAGTGAGCACGTATCCATCAGAAAGCGGTTCAAAGCCAGATATTCCATCAATCGTTCGGTACAAAACGCCGTCGCGATCTTCCCCTGACTTTGCACGTGCAACGAACTCCTCGAATGAAAGTTTCTTTGCGACATATAGCTCATTTTCTTTGCTATCAAGCCGAATATGTAATCCGTGGACACCTTGTACTTCAGCCCGGCTGACCCCAACAAACCCTGTTTCAATATACCTGGCAGCTATCGGTGCATGTGAGGTACAATCGGCTTCTATCACCGCTTCCTGCGCTTTTTTGAGTAATGTCTGCTCAATCATGACTTCGCCCATTTTCCCGTTGCCATAATTTGAATCAACGTTAAACGACCCAAAATAGAGGTGCTTTCTGTCTCCCCCAACGGTGTCCAATGTATCGAATCTATTGAAAGCAACTGGACTACCTTTGTAACGCAATACATGAAATTCAGATTGCGCATTCGCAAATGCCTTCGAAATGCCGTCTACTACCATACGACGGAAACCTTCCGGTTCACTTTTATAGTTTTCTTCCGCAATCGCTATCATGCGCGCTCGGTCCGAGTCTGATATCTCACCAGAGCCAGGATGTTCTGTTTTCAATTCGAGGTCCGCAATGTCTTCTAGTCTCAACTCATTCCGCGACTTGAGTATGCGAAATATGTCAAAGAATACCTGAGTATCAACAGATATTGAAGCAAGTTTACGATAAGCCTCCTCAGAAGCCTTTTTATCCCCGACCACCGCAGCCGCACCCTCAAGCGCGTTTCGTGCTTTTGTCAGGAGTCCTTCGACTATTTCCGCGGTAACAGCCCCATTACTGTCACTTCTGCCAAATTCTTGCCGAAGATACGTCTCAATATGTGCGATCGAATCCATTATTCTCGCATGGACTGACAACGTTCTCTC
>CAINVT010000028.1 GCA_903854215.1 uncultured bacterium
CATATTCTTCATCGCTCCTTCAAGGTAACGCTCGCTTCTGGTTTTCTTCTGTCTGATATTGGTTGTTTTCATATGTATGTCGGCTTTTTAAGGGACTTACGCCCGTGTGCCAGACACACTTTATTTTACAGTCTCGTTCGAGGAGTTTGTCCGAGGAGAACATCCTATGTTCGACAAATGGAAAGTGAGTGATTGATCAACTGCGTGATGGTGAGCAATTCACATGGCAAGGTGGCGAGACCATCTTGCCGCTTTGTTTTATGCGATTCTCCACTTCCCCTTCCGCTTCTCAATCATTCCATCTCGTGCAAGCGCGGCAAGCGCCGCTTCAATTTTATCAAGGGCCGGCCGCGGCATATTCCGCGTATGATCTAAGCCAATTTCCGCAGGTTTAACCTGCGGAATCTTCCGCGATGGAAGGTTTAGCCTTCCAAGGAGCCCGCGTTCTGATAGCGGACAGTTGTGCAACTCGCGTAAGATCGCGCCGCGTACCTGCCGCAACGACCCCTCGAACTTCGACTGCTTCACATGATGCGCACTCGCGCGCGAAGGATTCGGGACGGTGCGTTTTAGATAACTTCCATAATCCATCAAAGCCCAATGCCACGTCCGCGGATCCTGCCCCACCGCTGCTCGCTCGATGATCGGTAACAACTCTTTATCATGTAGGACATCCGATGTCCTACATGAGAAAAAGCGGTGAATGTAAGCTGCGCGAATGTTGGTTTCAATGAGCATGTCAGGCAGATTGAACGCAAAAACGAGCACCGCCGAAGCGGTATATGGTCCGACGCCCGGCAACGACCAAAGTGAGACGACATCCCGCGGAACCTTGCCGCCGTATTCTTCTACGATCTCGATTGCCGCATCACGCAGATATTTCCCTCGTCGGTTGTATCCCATGCCGCTCCACACCTTCAAGACATCGGCAAGGTTCGACCTTGCCAGTGCTTCGACAGTCGGAAATGCCGTGAGAAATTCTTTATACTTTTCGATCACGCGCGGCACCTGCGTCTGCTGGAGCATTACTTCCGAAACGAGAATCTTGTAGGGATCTTTTGTTTTTCTCCAGGGAAGATCGTGTCTGCCGTTTTCATTCCAATAGCTCCAGACAGTTTTGCGAAAGTCATGAATGGATTCGTCAAAGGTCGGACCTTGGGCTCCCTTAAGGTCTGACCTTGGGGCTCGATGAACCCGTCCGCGCGCACCTCCCGCTGAAATCATAATTGATAGATGACGTCCTTCCGCTCCACCACTACCTTCCAGCCCATGCGCTTCGCATAGCGAAATAACTTTGAATTCGGATTGAAGCAGATCGGCTTCGCCACGAGCTCAAGGAATGTGACGTCGCTCTCGGTATCGCCCACGCCGACAGAACCGACGAGCGTGAGATTTTCCTTCTCGACGGCACGGCGCAAGATCGCGGCTTTGTTCAAAATCAAATGCTCATCAATGACTGCTCCGGTAAATTTATCTTGCGGGCCGGTCTCGTAGATAATGCCGTACACTTTGTCGAAGCCGAGTCGCGGACAAAACTTATCGAGAACCGTCTTCGGTGAATGTGAGACTGCAAGCAAGAAATAACCTTTGCTCTTGAGGTCTTTGAGAAGCTCGCGCGTGTAGCGGTAATCACGTTTCCATTCGCGATCAACCATCTCTTCTGCAGCTTCGGCAAATACCTCATAATCAACTCCCTTGAGATGTTTGCGGAATGCGACGACGACGGCATTGATGTACGCCTCATAATCCCCTTCGCGATTGAGCCAACGTTCACGATGATGTTCGTATACTTTGCGTGTACTCTCGGGGAAAATCTCTTTCTCAATCAGCATATCGACGAGCTTGATAAGCAGGCTCGATCGGAAGATCGTCCCGTCGACATCAAATACCGCGACACGTTGTCTTGCTTTCATACGAACATACTACACCAGGGCGCACCTTGCGGGTATAACGACAGAAAGGTATAGTCTTTTTTGGCTCGAGCCTCCAGGAGAAGGGACATGGATCATCAGAATAAGACGGATCTGAGGGATCTGACATGCTACAAATGCGGCAAAGAAGTATTTCTACTTTTAACGACCAGACAGGTCTGCTTCGATTGTATTCCCCCAGATCTGCTTGCAGCTCACGTCGCGAAGGCACCACGAGTAACAAAACCGACCATACGGGCGCCGGCCACCCCACCAGTGGAATCAGAGACTGCGTCTGCAACCTCCACTGAGAAGCGCAAGGGGTTTGCATGCGCCGGATAGAGACCGTCGGCCGCCGATCAGAACTCGGCGGCCGAACTTTCGTCTAAAATCCTACCGACATCCCTCTCACTTGCTCCACCGAACAACAGACCACAAAGAAGCAGACATTGCAGGTACCGAGATATAACTGTATAGTTTTCGAGGACTTCATGGGAGGAGCGACATGAAATGCGATGCAAACATTACCGCAAATTGTACAGGAGTCGCGGTAACCATAATCGAGCGCTGCTATTTTTGCTCAACATGTGCCTTGGAATATGACCGCCAAAATAATGGCGAACGATTTTCTCGGACAGCAGCTCTCGCCAGTCTTGAGAGATTTTCGACAGATTTGAATCACGACGTCACTGTTACCAAACACGTTCCCAAGGTTAGTTGAACGTCATCATCTCGCTAATGGCCACCGAGCTTGACTCGGTGGCCATATCTTTGTAAGCGGATGCTGCGAACAGTCATGCGGACGAGCCGGGCAGGTGTAGCGGCCGTATAAGACGAGTCCGTTGTTCACATATTTCCAATCTTTCTTTGGGATCAACCGTTCGAGATCTTTTGATATTTTTGTAAGATCATTATTATCGGTGAGATCAAAACGCTTCGCGAAGCGCTTCACATGCGTGTCAGTCGGAATTCCTTCCCAGATATCATAGAGCTCGCCCAGGACAACATTCGCGGTTTTGTAGGCGACGCCGGGTAATGTGGTAAGTTCGGCGATCGTCTTCGGGACGGTGCCGCCAAAATCGTCTGCGACGATTTTGGCGGCCGCTCTGATATACTTCGCCTTCGCCTTGAAAAACGTCACCGAAGAAATCTCTTTCTCAAAGGTCTTCGGATCAGCATCCGCGAAGTCTCGGGCAGTCTTATAGTTCTTAAAAAGCGTGTCCGTCACCCGATTCACGACCTTGTCGGTACATTGCGCCGACATAGCGACCGCAACAAGAAATTGAAACGGTGTCTGATAGTTCAACTCGCTCTTGGGTATCGGATAGCTACGTCTGAGATATGCAACGATTTTCTTTGCGCGCAGGCGCCGTTCGTCTCCCTTCGGGGGCGGCATATTACTTGATGACGATCGGCACGGTGACTTCATCCGAGTTCTCCGGAAGTCCCGAGGGATTATCGCGCAAGAGGATCAAGTCGGCCGGGCCGGAATACTTCTCATTGAGTGTGATTGCCGCTTTGAATGCGACCGGACCGTTTATCGTCCAATCGCTCTGCGCCTGTCCTTGTGCTGTTGCGATCAAGTTATCATTCGGATCGCGTACCTGTATCGGAAACACCGCCTCAAAGTACCAACCATTCGGCGCAACCCCCGCAATATCAAATGATTGTCCGACGGTCGAACCGGAATGCGGTAAGGTTACCGTGACGCTCGCCGAGAGCGGCTCCGTCGAAGATGCCGCTGTGGTACCAATATGCTTCGTAGATGAGGTTGCCACAACATGTGTATCGACAGCTTTCGTCGGAACGAACATTGCGGGAAAATCTTTCCAGACCAAGATCCCGATAATAACGAGCAGCACGAGAATAATGAGTACCAAGATGGTTGTCGAACTCGTTCCATTGCGCCTCGTTGCCATATCTATTCATAGTACGCTAGACTATACGAGTGTCCTAGCGCATTGCCGCGTCAATAGCGAAAATGCCGCATTTCTGCTAGTATTTCTCGGATTGGATATGCAGAAAAAACTCAAGAAAAACGTGGTTGTTTTGGGGGGTGGAACGGGTACATTCACTGTTTTGACCGGCCTCAAGAAATACCCCTTCAACCTCACAGCGATCGTCGCCATGTCGGATAACGGCGGCTCGACCGGCGTTCTGCGCGACGAACTCGGTGTCTTACCTCCGGGCGATGTGCGACGATGTCTGATTGCACTGTCAACGTCAGACCAACTCATGCGCAACCTCATGGACTATCGTTTTGAGAAAGGTGGACTCAAGGGATTGAGCTTCGGCAATCTTCTCCTCTCCGCACTTGAAAAAGTCACCGGTTCGTTCGACGAAGCCGTCGAAAAAGTCAGTGACATTTTACGGCTCAAGGGGCACGTCGCGCCAGCGACACTCGACCCCGTGCATCTCATGGCAGAAGTCGGCTCGCGTATCGTCCGCGGCGAAGAGAAGATCCAGATGACTAAGCTCAATGGGTCACTGAAACGTCTCTGGCTTGAACCGACCGCACGCGCGAATCCCAAAGCGCTCAAGGCGATCAAGGAAGCTGATGCGATCATCATCGGCCCGGGTAATCTTTATGCGAGTCTTATTCCAAATCTCCTCGTAAACGGAATTCCTGCAGCGATCAAGAAGAGCAAGGCAAAAAAAATCTTCGTCTGCAGCTTGATGACAAAAGTCGAGCACACGAAGAATTTCAGCGTCGCGGACTATACGGCAACCATCGAGAAGTACCTCGGGTCCCCGCTCGACATCGTGATCTACAACAACAAGAAGCCGAGCGAGGAACTGCTCGCTCGCTATGCCAGAGTCAACGACACCCCCACATCATGGAATGATCTCCCCGACGGACCTGAACTCATCGGTGCGAATCTTCACTCCAAGCATTTTTATACGAACAATAAAATTGGTACACCCGGTCGTGAAAGCTCGCTCGTGCGCCATGACCCGGCAAAGCTCGCCGAGATCATCGGCAAGATTCTTGATGTTGAAAAAATCTCACACTGAGTACAGTTGTCCACATTCATACAAAAAAGGAAACGAGAGGAATCTGTTAGGATGCACCTACACGCCCCATATCGTATCAAGAGTGCGGCTACCCGCCTCCGCCCGAGACTTCGGCGAGGCAAAGGAGTTCTGGCTCCGAACCGCCGGCAACTTGTTTCCAGCAAAGAGATAAAGTGCCAAATCCAGCCCGAACAATCGGGAAGATATTATTAGTTTAATTCTCCCTTGTGGGAGAAGTTTTTTATTAGCTTCTAGCTTATAGTTGCTAGCTTCTAGAAAAGGCATGATCAATGGATCTCTAGCCACTAGAAACTAGTCCCTAACCACTAACTCTATGTTCCATTCCCTATCCCGTTATACGACCGAAAGCGTAACCTCAGGCCATCCCGACAAAGTCTGCGATCAGATATCGGATGCCATCCTCGACGCATGTCTTGCCCAGGATCCGACGAGTCGCGTCGCCGTCGAATCATTCGGCAGCCACGGCACCTTGATGCTCGGTGGTGAAGTGAAGACCCAGGCGTCGATCGATCCCGAAGCGATTGCGCGCCAAGTGTACAAAGATATCGGTTACACCGACGAGCTAAAAGTCCTTAACACGATCCAAGCACAATCCCCCGATATCGCACAAGGTGTCGATACGGGTGGCGCCGGCGACCAAGGCATCATGTACGGGTTCGCGACTGATGAGACGCCGGAATATTTACCGCTGGGCGTCGTACTCTCGCACGCACTCGCGCGACGCCTCGAAAAATTGCGCCGCGATAAGACGCTGCTGTGGCTGCGTCCGGACGGCAAGACCCAAGTGACGATCGACGGTGCAAAGGTCATCACCGCACTCACGTCCACACAGCATGCCGAAGACGTCTCGCAAGAAGACATCCGCGCCGGACTCATAGAACATCTGTTCACACCGATACTTGGAGACGTCTCGGGCATCGAGATCCTCGTCAACCCGACGGGCAAATTCGTGCTCGGCGGCTTCACAGCAGACGCCGGACTTACCGGACGAAAGATCATGGTCGACACGTATGGCGGCCTCATGCCGCACGGCGGCGGCGCATTCTCCGGCAAGGATTCGACAAAAGTTGACCGCTCAGCCGCGTACATGTGCCGATTCGCGGCGAAGAACCTGGTAGCGAACGGCCACGCGAAGAAAGCGCTCGTCTCGGTCGCCTATGCGATCGGCCGCGTGGAGCCGGTCATGATCGAGGCCTTCGATGACACGGGGAGGAATCTTACCGATATCGTCACCAAGAATTTCGATTTCCGTCCGCGTGCGATCATCGAACGCCTTGGACTGACTCGTCCGATATTCCGCGAGACCGCCGCATATGGTCACTTCGGTGTCGCCGGACGTTCGTGTGAAGAGATTGTGAAAATCTGACAACACAGATAGTGAATGCTAAAACAAATGCCGCCGCAATGATTTCCCGCGACGGCTTTTGTTTTTCGCGATTTGCGCTATTGTGGATTGAGGTCGTTTAGACGTAAACGGCCATAATTAGAAGCCATAATTCGAAGCGAAGAGGAACACGAGCGTGTGGCCCCACGTCTGACGTGGGGATACGAGGAAAGGGGTCGGTCATCTTGGCCGACAATCGGACATGTGGACAGACCGTTCACATAGTATCTGCGGGCACCCTTCGGTACTCCAACCGTTACATCTTCCCAAAAATCCGACGGCAACGTCGGGAACAAAGGGACGATGAGGAGCGCTTCCACCAACACCTATGTGTGGAATTTTTGGGTATGCAGGAGAAAAGCGCGATGCACGTGAGGCAGTGTTAGAAGGTTTACAGCGGCTTGAGTACCGCGGCTACGATAGCTGGGGTGTCGGTGTCGTGAGCGATGATTCGATCAGCGTCGACAAGCATGTCGGACTCGTCGGCAAGGATGCGGGCACATTACCGAAAAGCCATATCGGCATCGGGCATACGCGCTGGGCGACGCACGGCAAAGTCACGAACGAGAATGCGCACCCGCACTATGCGAGCGACAAGTCATTCGCGCTCGCGCACAACGGTATCGTCGAGAATGTGGCCGCTCTCAAGTCATCACTTCAGAAAGACGGGTATGCGTTTATTTCCGAGACAGACACCGAGGTCATCGTGCGGCTCATCGAGCGGCGTAGGCGTACGGCAAAATCGCTCGCCGAAGCGATCCGTCTATCGTTCAAAGAACTTGAAGGTCGCAATACGATCATCGTACTCGCTCGCGACGGAGAGATCATCGCGGCACGCAACGGCTCGCCGCTTGTTCTCGGTATCGGCGCGAAATCCGAGATCTACCTTTCATCCGATGTATTCTCATGTGCGCCGCACGTCAAATCGATCCTCGTTCTCGACAATGGCGAGATGGTAACCGTGTGCGACGGAGAAATATCACTCGTGAACATCCTGACCGGGAAGTCGATCAAACCGGTGTATGAAAAGAATCTGCTCAAGGATGTGTCGGTATCGAAAGGTTCGTACGACCATTACATGCTCAAGGAGATCAACGAAGCGCCGTTCGTCATCCGGCAGGTGGTGAAAGAATCGGATGCGAAATACCGCGCATTAGCGCGAGCAATCAAAAAGGCACGGCGCGTTTACACAATCGGTTCAGGCACAGCAGGCGCCGCCGCGGCACAGATGGCCTTTTATCTGCGTTTATACGGCGGTATCGAGGCGAAAGAGCTTATCGGTGCCGAAGCATACGAATACAAGTCGCTGATCGGCAAAGGTGATATTCTCATTGCTCCCTCGCAGAGCGGCGAGACGGCCGATGTGCTTGAGGTACTCGAGCTCGCACATACGCGCAAGGCGACAATCGCGAGCTTCGTCAACATGCCCGGCAGCATGATGACGCGCCTCTCGGATCATAAGTTCATGGCGAACGCCGGTCCGGAGATCTGTGTGATGTCGACCAAAATCTTCGTCTCGCAGATTGCGTGGGGTTATCTCGTCGCAAAAGCGGTCGAGGGAAAATTGGCGGAGGGAAAACGAAATCTCAAGAAGGTAGCGACTGAGGTCGAGAAACTGCTCGCCGATAAAAAGTTCATTCGTGAAGTGAAAGATCACGCCGAGCGGCTCGCGCACAAAGAACATCTCTATCTGCTCGGCAAAGGTCAGAATCTACAGATTGTCCGCGAGGGTATGGTCAAAATAATCGAGGGTTCGTACGTCCATGCTCATGCGATTCCCGCAGGTGATCTCAAGCACTATGCGATAACCTTGATGGCTCCGGATGTCTCCGTCGTCACAACGATCAGTAACGATGAAGTATGCGCGAGCGTCCTCAATGCGGTCCACGAAGTACGCGCCCGCGGCGCATCGGTCTTCGGTATCGCTCCGCAGATGAATGAGAACTTCGATGATTTTCTTGCCGTCCCTGATACCGGGGAAACAAGCGCAATCCTCAATGTCATACCCTTGCAATTACTCGCCTACTACATGGCGGTCGCTCTTGATCACAACGTGGACAAACCGCGCAATATCGCGAAGAGTGTTACCGTAAAATGATTAGGTGCTAAGTATGATATCGGCGATGTCGGATCGAAATGTATGTATTGCGTGGTCGTCGGGCGGCCGTTTCGGGTAGGTACGATTGCTCAAAATGACGAATCCTCTACCTTTTTGAACATCGACACAGACGCTCGTGCCGGTAAATCCGGTCTTTCCGAAGCTGCCGGGGCTCGCATGACTGCCGAAAAAATCTCCCGTCGTTTGCCATCCCAATCCCTGAGCTGCACCTTCCGATATGTAGGACATCGGATGTCCTACATCTGCGGAATACAGGAGCGCATGGAGGAAATTCAAGAGGTCGGGCGCAGTGGAAAACATGCCCGCGTGGCCGGCTGATTGATGCGCAAGCGCAAATTGGTACGCGCTTTCGTCGTGCGGCAAACCGCAAACCTCCCCGCGTTCATCAAGTTCCGTCGGCGCGCACTCAACAGGATTTGGAAAATATGTTGTCGCTTTCATATCAAGCGGTTCGAAGAAGTAACGCGCTCCGAGTTCGGAAACCGAGGCTTCGCCGACTCGTTCGATTATCATGCCGAGAATAAGTGCCGGAAAATTAGTGTAAACCGATTCGCCCGGCGGTCCATCAAAGCCGTGGTTGAGAACGAATGTGCGAATTTCGCCCGCCGACAAATGACGCAATGTCGAAAGCTGAACTCCGCGCACGCGATACCGCAGCAGATCCTCGATCGTCGCGCCGTAATCATTATACAGTTCAGGAAGATACTCAATGACAGCATCGGAAAGACGGAACCTGCCTTCGTCGACAAAAAGAGATGCGAGCGATGCGAGCGGGATTGATTTGGTGATTGAGGCGAGGTCGTACACGGTCGCGGCGCGCACTTCGTGCGCGCCGCTTCCCTCCTCATATGTACTGTTTCCGACCGGAACGATGACGCGTCTGCCATCCGCAGAGACAGCTCCGACCACACATCCCGGGAAGACCCGTCCAACTATCGCCCGCCGCGCCCGCTCAATGATCGCGCGTTCGATCATGGTGATGCGGTCTTACGCGACCTTCTTGGCAACTTTCTTTGCAACCTTGTTCACCGTCTTCACGGTCTTCTTCGCTGCTGTTTCGCTTTTCTTAACTGCAGTCTTAACTGCTTTTTTTGCGCCCGCCGCACCCTTGTTGAGTTCCTTCATAACCTCCTGCCAGTTGGCCTTCAACTCCTTCGCTGCACGCTCGACTTCCTTGCGGTCCATGTTCTTGAGGCCGATGTATGTCTTCTGCGCGTTGACGACGATCCCCTCGAGCGTCTTCTTGTCGATATTCTTGATCTTCTTCGCCTGCTTGATGACATCAGCCTTCATATTGGCAGCCCATTTCGCCGCGATCTTGCGATTAGACTTCGCATCCTTGCTGCCGTAAAAATAATACCCTGCAGCCGCAGCACCCACTGCCGCCGCCGCAACCAACTTCATCGCATCGCCTGTGTTCTTTCCATTTGCCATATGCTTATTAGCTATTATAAATAATCGTTCAGGCGTTCTCTTCGCGAGATGTGTGACGCTTTCCGGACCTGCCGGTGAAACGCTTGAACGCT
Source organism: uncultured bacterium (assembly GCA_903854215.1). Lineage (GTDB taxonomy): Bacteria > Patescibacteriota > Minisyncoccia > Phycocordibacterales > UBA2100 > UBA10103. The sequence goes on from CAINVT010000028.1 coordinate 9,976, forward strand.
TTGTTGAGAAACGCACCCACGGTGAATATCTTGAAACCGTCATCCCGCATCCGCTCGCGCAAACCCGCGATATCCTCCCGCAAGAGCCCGCTTTCTTCGGAAACATCCTTCGTGATCTTCTCGACGTATTTGAGGATGCGCCAGACAGAAAGCAGTATCGCGACAAGCAGTATCCCGGTCACAATGACCACGATCGTCGTCACGACGAAAAAGACATCCATCTGTACGAACTGATTCATGCCCTGATTATACTATGAATTCCGTTGCCGCACACAACCGGGTCGTTTTGCCAAAACCATCCTACGCTATAGCAACACACAAAAGAAAAAGCGCCGGATCGTAGAGTCCGGCGCCTATTCGCACTAATGCGTTTGGTTACAGGGGAAATTGCTTATCCGTGGCTTCTTTGAGGCAACTGCAGAACGTAGCAACCTCAAGCAGCGCGTCTTCGCGGCAGTTGCACGGATCCTGCATACAGGTGCAGATCCGATGATAGATACCTTGGAAAAGGATCCAGTAGCTCTCGCTCGGAAATCTGCTGCGCTTCGGTGTCCACAGCATTGAGACGTAGTGCCAATAATCGTACTGGACACGCACGATATCCTCGAACCCGAATGGATCGCCGAAACGGAACTCCGTCTGCAAAAACTCAACAAGTTTCTTGAAATTCGGAAATTCAGCCTGACCGCCTTCGCTCAGGACGAAGCGCAAGAGCTCCGCTTGCGAATCGGCAGCCAACTGCCGCATTACATTCATCGGGTCTGCTTGTTGCAGATTCATGGTAGTGTCGCTCATCTATTACCTCCCCGCTCTTACTTACTATTGCCAGCGATAACTGTATGACGCATTGAATTTTATGTCAAATGCGCCGATCCGGCGCATTTGAAGGGAATCATTCGACTCGCCATTAGCGCTTCGCACGGACACGCTCAAGGTCAGTAAGATACATCTTGCGCAAACGGACCGATATCGGCGTAATCTCGAGATATTCGTCTTCAGCCATGACTTCGAGACCGCGTTCAATCGTGAGCGTGTACGGCGGAATGAGATTGATCGCTTCATCAGAGCCGGAGGCGCGCATGTTGGTGAGCTGCTTGCCCTTGGTCGGATTGACCTCCATCTCTTCGCCCTTGCTCGTATTGCCGATGACCATTCCCTCGTAGACCTCGGTTGCCGGCGTGATGTAGATGACGCCGCGCTCCTGGAGATTCCAGAGGGCGAAGCCGAGCGCCTTACCGGAGGTCATGGAGATCATCGAGCCGACCTGCTTGCGCTTGATCTCGCCGGCGTACGGTTTGAACCCGACGACGCGCGATGACATGATTCCCTCGCCTTTGGTATCGAGTACGAATTGGTTACGGTAGCCGAGAAGTCCGCGTGTCGGTCCTTCGAAGGTGAGGCGCACCTGATTCTCATGAACCTTGAGATCCTTCATGACGAACTTGCGCGTACCGAGGCGTTCGATGATTGCGCCCTGATAGGTATTCGGCGTATCGATGATGACCTCTTCGTATGGCTCGAGCTTTGCACCATTCTCTTCGTGGAAGATGACCTGCGGCTGCGAGACCTGCATCTCGTATCCTTCGCGGCGCATGTTCTCCAAAAGGATCGCGATGTGGAGTTCGCCGCGGCCGGAGACCTTGTAACCCGAGTCTTCAGACGAAAAATCAACCTTGAGTCCGACATTGATCTCAAGCTCGCGCTCGAGGCGGTCACGGATCTGACGGCCGGTGACAAACTTACCTTCACGTCCAGCGAACGGCGAGCTGTTGACAAGGAAGTTCAGGGTGATGGTCGGCTCGTCGATTGAGATCGCAGCCAATGGTTCAGTATCCGCATTGTCAGTGATGGTCTCGCCGATGTAGATGTCGGGCAGGCCCGCGATCATGACGATATCGCCGGCCGACACTTCTGTCGCTTCGACTTTCTGCAAGCCCTTGAACGTGAACATCTTGGTGATCTTACCAGTACTCGTCGGCAATAACGGGTGCTTCACGAAGACCTGCGAACCAGTCCTGATGGTACCTTCGTAGACGCGCGCGATCGCGAGACGCCCGAGGAAATTGTCGTAGCCGAGATTGAACGGCTGTGCGCGCAACGGCTTAGCGGCGGCCTCCGGACTCGATGCCGGCGGGACATGCTTCAAAATCGTATCGAGAAGCGGGGTGAGGTCGGTCGATTCATCAGTGAGCTTGAGCTTGGCAATACCTTGGCGGCCGATGGAATAGACGACCGGGAAATCAGACTGCTCGTTGGAAGCGCCCAGTTCGAGGAAGAGTTCGAGTACCTGCTCTTCGCAACGTGCGGGATCGGCGGCCGGCTTATCGATCTTGTTGATGATGACGATCGGTTTGAGACCGAGCTCGAGTGACTTCTTCAAGACGAAGCGTGTCTGCGGCATCGGCCCTTCCTGCGCGTCAACGACGAGCAAGACCGAGTCGATCGAACGGAGCACGCGCTCGACTTCAGATCCGAAGTCGGCGTGACCGGGCGTATCGACGATATTGATCTTCGTATCCTTATAGAAAACGGCCGCATTCTTGGCATAAATAGTGATTCCGCGCTCCTTTTCGAGCGTATTGCTGTCCATCGAGACCCCCTCTTCGCCGACGCCGGTCTGCTTCAGGAGTGCATCGGTCAGCGTGGTTTTCCCATGGTCGACGTGGGCTATGATCGCTATGTTTCTTATTTCCATAATATAGAGTTATTTAAAAACGAGGTTCTTCGAAGTCATCCTTCTCCACCCCAGGTTACGCCTGGATTCTTCTTCACTTGTATAAAGCTCATATATGAGCTTTTAGTGGCAAAGAAGAAAAAATACCTGTCTGCCGACAGGCAGGCCCCACGAGGTATTCGTGGGGCCATTGTGCACTATTTTAATATCGCCGTCAAATAAACCGCGTTATTTGAGCAATGGATCAATTGCTGCCGTGAATGCAGCGAGCGGCTCGGCACCGGCGATGAGCGTCTTGCCAATGATGAATCCCGGTGTGCCATTGATACCGAAGGTCGTGCCTTCTGCTTCATCGGCCTGCATTGCTGAATCGTAAGCCGCCTTGTTCTTCGTAACATCAGCTTTCACCGCCACATCACTGATCTGCGAAAACTGATTCTTGATCAATGTGTCGATGGTCGCGGCATTACCAAAGCCCTGATCTCCTTCTTGATCCTGTGCCTTGTACATCGCTGTCCGCCATGCGAAATATTGTGAAGGATAGAGTGCCCAGATCGAGCGGGCGTATTCACCAGCCGTAATCGAGTCATTGCCCAAGAATGGGAAATCTTTGAACACGACTTTGAGTTTGCCAGTGGCGACGTAGTTCTTCACGATGTCCGGGAATGCTGCTGGTGTCGTGATCTGTGGTATACCGCCCACTTCGAACGCCTTGCAGTACGGACACTGGAAATCTGACCAGAATGCCATGACTACAGGCGCATTGACATTGCCGATATAAGGTTCACCTGCTGTCTTCACCTTAGCAATATCGACAGCAACGGCAGGTGCGGCAGCGGCTTGAGCCCCTGTAGCCCCAGTCGTGCCGCTGTTATTGTGAGAAAGTCCAATAACCAATCCCCCAGCAACAAAAATACCGGCAATGACGATCGCGAGAGGCGTATACAAATTGCTCCAGTCGCGCTTACCTCCCGCGTAGGGCGTCGGCGACGTAACAGGGATTTGATAATTGGTGGTGTCGTCGTGAGACGAAGAAACATGCTCGTGTGTTTTTTCTGTTGTCATAATTCCCCTATTGTACACGAAGCCCGGAAAAAACAAGTACCACAGCGTGCCTACAAAGCTCAGAGCTTGGTAGATTCTGTGGATAACTCAACGCCAGAGTTATTTTTTGACACCTTGGAGCACGCTCCAAATCGCCGGATCTTCACCACCATCGAATTCGAATAGGGCGACACCGCGTACGCCGAGCGCCTTGGCGAGTGCGATCTTGTCGACGACCGACTGCGCATCACTCCAATCAAGCAGATTGAATGTCAGATGCGAATTGTATGTCGTTGCATACAAGCTCGCGGCTGCAGCAGCCGTAAGTCCGCTCATCGGGCTCGACGAGAGCGGCGATGTTGGTGTCGTTGAAGACGATACAGGGGTATAGGTCAGCGTCATTTCACCCGCAGAGTTGCGCACGGGAGTAACACCATATTGCAGCGCTATCTGTTTGGCATAGCCGGGATCAAACGTCCACAAAATATCGTACGTGTATTGATTGTTCGCGTATGCAGTCACCTGGTATTCATATCCATACGTCGGAACTCCAACGATGAGTTTCTTCGGACTGATTGATTGTTTGGCAAGGTCGACGACCATTTCCACCCATGCAGGATCTGCAACCGGCGCGTAGAGTTGTGAGGATGAGGCGGCAACGGCGGCAAGCTGCGAATCAACGGTCTGTTGATCGTAGGTCATGAGATGCACACGATCGCAATACTTGTTGATCTGTGTGTAATCATTGGCATACTGACCGGCAGTGGCAGGAATTTCCTGCCCGTAGTATGCGGCTGATATCGGTGTGCGCGCCTCGATATCGCAGGTCACAAACTTGTTGCCCATACGCGAATATAATCCTTTGAGAAAAAGAGAGAAATAGTCTTTCGTGGCGGCGGTCTTATTCTCAAAATCAATATCAATACCGTCGTAGCCATTCGTCTTGACGAGCTTCGCGATGTTCACCTCGAGTGCTTGGCGTGCTTTGGCATTGCTCAATACGTTCTGTAGGGCGACGCCATTGCTCCACATGATCGTCGGCACTACGCGGATCTTTTGCGCTTTCGCGGCGGCGACCACCGTTGACCATGGCGCCTGCCCCATCGGACCGTTGTCGATGATAGTACCGGTCGTGCTCATCGAATAGACGAACGGATTGATCTCGGTCAATTCATTCAGATGCGGCGTCACATCTTTCGTACTGGTCGCCGCGCGCCAGTACGGCATCCAGCCGGAAACCTCGAACGAGGTTGCTGCAGAGGCACTCAAAGGAGCCGCGACCAAGATGGTCGTCACGAGAAAAAGATACAGGGTGCGAATATTCATAGATACATCCTACTACACGCAACGCACATCACAAGAACTAGTATTGTCCAACGCAAGATGGAACCCAAACCAATGACGATTCCAGCGTAAAGGGAGCCAAGAAGACCCCTCTGGCTCCCTTCCCGCCGGTCGTCTAGCATGCCGAGTGATGAACATC
>CAINVT010000029.1 GCA_903854215.1 uncultured bacterium
CGATGGTACTGGTCGCGACGATGGAGCCGTTGGCGTTGACTGAGAGGAGCGAGTTGGTGAGACCGGTGATGGCGAAGGATGAGGAGGTGGCGTTGGTGAGTGTGACAGCCCCATTAAAGATATTGGTATTGGAGAAGATATTGGCGGTCGTTGTACCGAACCCCAGACTGAAGACGCCTGCGGTGTCGATGAGCGGATAGGCGGCGGAGATTGCTGCCTGTGCGCGAGAGCTTGTGAAGTACAAATTATTCGAACCTTCCCTGAGTGCGTTCGTTGTGGTTGCAGCGAAGTCGGCTGCGAAGAGAGACGTCGCATAATACTTATTAACGGAACCCTGCACAAGATTGTCGGTCGTCTTCGTCGTCAGCCAGTAATCAGATGAGGTTGTCGCAAATGCAACTGACTGATTCTGCAAAAGAAAATACGAGGCGGAAGTCGTCGAGAACGAAGCACCTTGATTTGACTCAAGGAAATATCCTGCCGACGTCGTGGAGAAGAAGTTATTTTGCGATTGCCAATATGATGCGGACGTAGTCGAGAATGAATTGGTCAGATAGAAGGAGCTCGAGAGTCCTCCCAATGTGCCGGCCCAATTACCGCTTGTCGTCGCAACATAGTCACTGCCCGCGATCGCCGGAATAATAGTGCCGTTATTATCAGTCTTTAGGATCGAAGTTGTGACACCGGTAATCGCAAAAGATGTCGAGGTGGCGTTACCGAGCGTAGCAGCACCAGTAATGAGCGAACCAAACGATGCAAAGCCGCTCGCAGAGAAATTTGTCGTCGATGCGCCGCCACTGAAGATTTGCAATTGTGACCACGTATTAGTCGTCGTCGTACCAAAACCGAGCGAGAAGTTTCCCGTCGTACTATTGTATGCAAGAGGATACGTCGCCGAGAGCGATGTCGAACTGATCTTAGTATTGAACATGTTCCAGTCACTCGAAGAGAGGTAACCGGATTGCAAACTGTTTACCTGATTGATACCGATAACACCACTGTTGTACGTGAGCGGTGTCCCCGAGACGGAGATGGTTGATTGTGCACGAGCGGTGGTGAAATATAAATTATTCGCACCCTCCTTGAGCGCATCGGTTGTCGTTCCATACCAATCACTGAGTGAGAGCTTCGCATTGAGTGCATTCTGTAAATCCGTTTGGTTGGAAAGGTTGCCGGTGATGTCACCCCACACGCCACTTACGATCCCGAGCGAGGAAGTGGCGACGAGATCATATCCGCCGCTGCTGTTGCCGAGCAACAGTTGTCCAAACCCTGGTGCAGTCGACGTGCCGGTACCTCCGTTTAAGACGCTGAGCGTACCACTCACGTCATTTGATCCAAGACCGATCGACGAGGTACTGATGATGCCATTCGTCGCTTTCAAAAATCCGGTGTTGGTGCTGAACGTAAATTACTCGCAAAAAGATTCATGATCGTCCCTGTTGCCGCTGCGAGTACTCCGACATCCACACTTCCGATTGAACCATTCGTGGCATAAACACTTGTCGAGGAGGACGAGTACGAATAGAATGTCGAACTCGTCGCGGTAGAACCGCTTGATGTCGTGAAGGTGAATGGTTGCGCCGTCGTGATACCGCCAGCCTGAAGACTGTTCATTGCGACAGCTCCGGTACTACTACTATAGGTGAATGCGGAAGCTCCGGAGAGAATACCGCCGTTATTGAATTGTATATTTCCATCTATTCCTCCCGCAGCGACCCCCGAGCTTGAAATCGCACAGTTGCCGTTTATCGCAAAACATCCGGAAGCAAGGTTGATGCCGTTCGCGAATGTCGAGGTAGCGGTCGTCGATGATACGTTGAGCGTATCGACCGAAAGTCCGCCGGCGAATGACGAGAGTCCCGTTGCAGTGTCATTCAGAAGTCCGGTAAGCGTGCCGCCCGAGACTGCGAGATATGAAGCGGAAAGATTGGGAATGTCCGATGGCTGCAATCCGGAAACACCATTCACGGTGATGTTGGACAGATGCGTACCGGTAAGGTTGTCGATATTTTGCAGCAGCGCGATGTTGTTTGCCGCACCACCGGTCGAAGGAGTGCCGTTCGGATATGATTGGAACTGCAATGCGCTGGCGAATGCGTTCAGCTTGCTCTGGAGCTCGCTCTCCGAAATGCCCGCGCTCGGCGTGCCGATCGATCCGACCGAATAATTATTATACGTATTGCCGCCTTTATTGTTCGTCGTATTGTAGGTGTTGTTGTAGGTGTTATTGGTGACGGTTTGCGCCGGTGACGATCCCCATGTACCGGATTGCGATGCGGCCACCGGAGCGGCAGGAACGACTTCCACTGCGACCGTCCCGCTCGTCTGATGTTGTCCGCCAAAAATATCCGCAAGAAAACGGAACGGAACGAGACTCGCGGATAAAAGTGCGTTCACTGTTCTCGAGAACCAATTCGAATTATCAGCAGACGACACAGACGACGTAGCAGTGACAGCGGCCATTGCTGCCGATGCAGTGTTTGAGATATCGCCCTGTAGGGGCTGTTGTACAGGGGCAACAACCGTAGCGTGAGGCGTCGATGCCATGCCAAGAATCTGGCGAGTACCAGTAGGATTTACCGCGGTATATGTCCCAACGACGATGGTGCCCACGAGTACAAGCGAAGCGACTTTGTGTAGGACGTCTGACGTGTAAGTCAATGTAGAAGGAGATACTTGTGCGACATGGAGCGCCGCCTGTCCAAGTCCACTTGAAATATTTGATACATGTGTTGCAAATGTTGCAGCCAAATCAGGAGCTGGAGAAATAGTCTTCTGTGCACTATCTGCCACAAAATTTGATGTCTCTGCAACGGACATAACTGATGCAGTCCGGTATTCATTACTGCGTTCCTTCGCCAACATCACACGACGCTCCTGTCGAAGATTTTCTTGCGAGACTATAAACGCATGAAGAGAATTTGGATCGACACGCCATTGATTTCTGACCAACTCTCCATGCACTTTTTTTGTTCGACACAAGCGCGATACATAGTCGCGTGTAAGGCCGGCGAGCAATGCCGCGTCACCGATGGAAATATATTTATCTGATTGTTTTTCCATGAATGTGCAGGAACACGACTTAACTAGTATCTTACTAGATAGTTCGTGCATCACGACAAGCATATTCATGAAGAGTGTGGATAAGATTTTTCCACGACGATCACACCCGACGGGTCGGGTTGCTCAGAAAAATTGGAGAGTTTTTAGCTCCGTTTTTTGGAGACAAAAATTATGACGATCGTTGATAGATGAGCTCAGGCGCAGCCCAATTCTCAAAGGCTTCCGAAACTGAATTGGAGATACGTACGCACCCCGACTCAAGCATTCGCATCTTCACATTCAATGTAGTCGCATCTACCGATCCAATAGTGAGATTGAGTGCCTTAAATCCAAAAAATATCATGAGAATGGTAAGAACGCCGCCCAGCGTCACCATTACTATACGTATATATGCATATTTTGGCTTGCGTATTGGTCTTTTCGCGACATTAGCCGAATTAATAAGGCGAGCAACAGGTGAAGGATTCGCACGAACGATATGGATCGGTATTTCATTTCCACGTTCCGCCTCTGAACTATGCGGGGATAAATCAATCACCGAACCGCCTGTTGATGCAACTTTTCCAATTTGCGGCTGTAAATCTGACTCTTCTCGCAAGTATGTCAAAAGTGGTGCTTTTTTCTCGGAGTCATTCGATTGTGATTCGGAAACATTGGACTCAATAGTGCGGATACCAACGGCTGCTGCCTGTACCGCTGCAAGAAGCGAGTCTTTTTCCTCTTTATGAGCCAGCAAACCCTCCTGATCTATATACCACCGCTTTCCAACTTGCCGAGAAAGAATTTTACCCGAACGTGCCAATTGCCCCACATAATCTTGATTATACCCAGTAATCTTTGATGCTCGGTTTGCCGATATATAGTCTTTACCATCAAGCGACACGAACGAATCAAGGGCATTCCTCTCATGATCTGATCTTGCAGCGGCAGGTGTAGCCGTGGGAATACTACCTTGCTCCGAGCCGGTTCTATATGATTCAAGAGAATCCATTAATACATACCAGAGCCCGCCGACCCGCGTTGCCTTAATTTGTCCGGTACGTGCCAGTTGGCCTATATAATCCTGTGCGTAGCCGCTGATTTCCGATGCTCGTTTCGACGAGACATACATTACATCTCCGACAGGTATCTCGTCTGACATATAAGTAGTATAACCGATTTACCGATATCGGCATCTCGCTTGTGCCCGTAAGGTCTCGCCTTACGGATTTCAACGGCAAAAGCTTTGCGACCGAGGGGGATACACCTTGGAGTAATCGGTCAGTTCAATCGGCTCACCAGCATTGCACGTATAACATTCGGATCCCCTGCGCCTTTGAGTGCCTTCATACCCTGTCCAACAAGATACTCAAGTATTGCAAGCTTTCCCGCACGATATTCAGCTATGACGGATGGGTTTTCATCTACTAGCTTCTGTACCAAGGTCTCTAGATCTGCTGATGATACCGTCTGCAACAAACCTTTCTCCTCTGCAATTATCTTTGGATCACGTACATCCGATAGAGCAATCACAAGTAACTCCTTGGCGGACCGAGAAGATATTTTATTTGCTGCGACCAAATCAATAACGGACTTAAAGTTTTTGACCGATATCGGGACCGCAATGTGCAAATCTTCTTCTAATCTCGTATCTCGGATATCAGTTTCTCGTCCTTGCTCTCCCGATGTCTCATAACGATCACGCATTATTTTGACGAGATCGTTCGCAATATAGTTAGAGGCGGTTTTTATTATCTTTGCGTCCGTATAATCTTTCGTTACTGATTCAAAAAAGCCTCCCAGAATCTCATCACGAAGATACATCTCTACATCTTCCGGATTGATACCAAGACTCAAATATCGCGCTCTGCGCACTGAGGGAAGCTCCGGCATATCAATCATCAGGCTCTCAATGCGATACTCGGGAATCTCCGAGAGCTTCATTGACGGGATATCCGGGTCGGGAAAATAACGGTAGTCAGCACCTCCTTCCTTAGTGCGTTGCGGGAATGTTGCTTGCTTGTTCTCATCCCATCCCAACGTTTGTTTGACGAGTTTTTCACCGCGATCAAGCATTCCCGATTGACGCGTAACCTCATATGCTACAGCGCGCTGCATCGTATTAAAAGAATTCAGGTTCTTAATTTCTACGTATGCGGCACTCATCTCGCCCTTACGAGCAACGGATACATTCGCTTCAACGCGCATTTGCCCCTTCTCCATGTTCGCCTCGCTCACACCAAGTGCACGAAGAAGCAGTTGAAGTTCCCGAGCAAACGCACCCGCCTCTTCAGGGCTGTGAATCACCGGCTCAGTAACGAGCTCCATCAGCGGCACACCGGATCGATTAAAGTCGATGAGGGTCGTACCTGTTTGTTCATTATGAATGGAACTCGCAGTATCCTCCTCGAGATGAATTCTCGTAATCGCAACACCGTTCAAGACACCTTTGGAAACAAGCGGAAACTCGAATTGACTGATCTGGTATCCCTTCGGAAGGTCGGGATAAAAATAATTCTTACGGTCGAATTCCGTATAATCCGCCAGTGTCGCGCCGAGCGCAGCCCCTACGCGCAACACATGTCGCACCGCCTCAGCATTCACGACCGGCAACGTACCCGGATGTGCTAGACAGACCGGACAAATATTTACATTCGGCCGCTTCTCATCGGGATCATTCTTCGACGAACAAAACATCTTCGTCTTAGTTTTAAGCTCCGCATGGATCTCAAGTCCGATCGTCGTCTCATATACTTCGCTCATGTGGATACTGTAGCAAAATATAAGGCGCATTCATAGTGAAGGACCAAAAATTTATCCTGTAAGGTTTCGCCTTACTCTCCGCAAAAAAAGGATTTCGTAAATCCCTTTTGGAAACACGCTCTACCGAGAAAACGAGAAATGCTCATATTTATATACATATCGGACTCCGAGATACGTATCTCGTATTGCCGATTTATCTTGATTTTATTGATTATATCGCAGATATCCGATTCTATATTCCCTTTTCTTATCCACACCTTGGACGGTCAAATATTTGCCGATTATGTGTTTGTTAAGGCTGAGGCTCGTCAAAAATCTCTGGAGGATCAGATCCTCCAGACGCGAAGGGGCGGCCGCGTTTTACGGGGTCCTCAACCGCGTTTGACGCGGTGCGCGACCGCGTTTGACGCGGCTGTGATACGATTGGTCCGATGATAAGAAAATTTATAGGCACTGATATCTGGGTTGCCGTTGCACTCGTAGCCCTCTTCGCATTCCCCTCGCTTGCAAGCGCCTCCGCTGTCCTCGACCACGCTAACCTCAACGCGCTCACGAGCGGTCTCGTGGGCTACTGGACGATGGATGGCGCGACAACTAATTGGACGACCGACACCACGCAGGATTTGTCCGGCAAAGGCAACGCTGGGCAGATGATTAATATGAGCACGACAACTTCGCCGGTAGCGGGCAAGATCGGCCAGGCATTAAAGTTGAACGGGATAAACAACTACGTGAATTTGGGTTCGAGTGTTTTAACAGGTGCAACAAGCTTGTCGGTGAGTGTGTGGTTGTATATTGGTTTATCTGACTTTTCCGGTACGGCAAAAGCGTATCTCGATGATGGTACAGGAAACCCCTTCGGTAATGGCGGTGGACTTGTGTTAGCCGTCGACGACCGTGGGGGAACAAACCCAACCGCAGGGTTTATAAGTAATATTAAAGTCTCAACAGGTAATTGTGTGGGCTTTTATGCATCAAATATTTTTAGCACAAGACGTTGGTACCATGTCGTCATAACCTACAATGGGAGCAATTCAACCAAGGCGATGTATGTTGACGGTGTTTCTAAGTCTGTAACTGGCGGTTCTTGCGGAGGCTCTGGAAATTATGTACCACGCGCTGCAAATATGTACATCGGAGCTGCAAACAATAACACTCTTAATTTCCACGGCACCATCGACGACGTCCGCATCTACAACCGCGCGCTCTCGGCGCAAGAAGTCGCTTTGTTGTATGCATCAGGCAGCGCCCATGTCGCCGACACGGCATCACAGAGCAGCGTGCAAGCAGGCACCGCCCTCCTTTCCAAAGGTCTCGTCGGTTACTGGCCGCTCGATGGTAACACGACCAACTGGACGACTGATACAACAAAAGATCTCTCCGGCAACGGAAACACGGGAAAGGTGGTTTCGATGAGTACAACGACCTCGCCGGTAGCCGGCAAGATCGGCCAAGCGCTGAAGTTTAATGGGAGTAACTACATCGAAGCTACAGATTCCGCGACTTTGCGCGTTGGCGACCCTGCGTTCACGTTCTCTGCTTGGGTCAAGCCTAGCTCTGTTTCCGGTTGCTCGTCAGAAAATTGCATTATCTTTAACAAAGAGAACAGTTATGAATGGGCACTTTCGAATGACAGCACGGTGGCGTGGGCAATCGCCAACACATCTCCTGGGTGGGCGTGGGAAACAACGGGTCTGACCGTGCCGATAAATATTTGGACGCACATCGTCATCACCTATGATGGCAGCCATGTCATCACGTATAAAAATGGAGGAAGTCCCAACAGTCAGACGGCCACCGGGGCGGTCAACAACACCGGTTACCAAAATGCGCTGCGCATAGGCGCGCGTGGTGCTCCCGGAGGCGGCAGCGCTTTCTTCCCCGGCACCATCGACGACGTGCGCATCTACAACCGTGCGCTCTCCGCGCAGGAAGTCACTGATCTTTACAAACTTGGCTCCGCCAATGTCGCACACAGTAATACCGTCTCGCTCTCCTCCGGTCTCGTCGGTTACTGGACCTTCGACGGCCCCTCATTGAACTGGCGCACCAACACCGCTGCCGATTCTTCCGGCAACGGCAACACCGGCACGCTCGTCAATATGTCCACCACATCATCGCCAACCGCAGGCAAGATCGGCCAAGCGTTGAAGTTTAATGGGAGTAGTCAGTATGTTTCTATGGGAAGTGCAGGGGTTTCTGCTACGAGTTTTACCTATGCTGCATGGGTAAAAGCTGGGACTTATAGTAGTTATCGTGGCATAGTTGAGAATGATGCTGGAGGGACTATTCCGCAAGGATTATGGACTGAAAACGGTCTGGGTATTACTTTAGTAATAGGAACTGGTAACGGTCATGCAGTTTTACTAATACCTGTAGCAAAGGCTACACTTAACACTTGGCACTATATTGTAGGAACAGCTAATGGAACAACTTATGCTCTTTATCTTGATGGCGTTAATGTTGGAGCAACCTATTCTGATACGGGATACGGTGGTTCACCAGTACATAATGCTATTGGTGTTGGTGGTACTGGTGGTGGCCCAGGATATTTCTCTGGTTCCATCGACGACGTCCGCATCTACAACCGCGCGCTCTCGGCGCAAGAAGTCGCCCAACTCTACGCCCTCGGTCACTAGCAAGATCCGTAAGGCGAAACCTTTCGGTACCGAAAGGTTTCGCCTTACGGAGTCACTGAATCAATCGGTCTTCGTCTCCATCACCGCATGACAGCCATTCGGCAATACTTGCGTTGATATCCGCAGGAATGTCATACAAGTCGAGCAGCGTTTTCTTATTAAGCAGTGCACTTTCGATTCTTTGTTTTCCCAGATAATCCGTATAGCTTGAATATCGATACCCTGATAGGAAATCGTCTGCAGCTTTTCTATCGCGGATACCATTCTCCTTCCAGTGCGAATCTATAAGCTTCATGGGGTTGAGGTGCATATACGAGACAAGATACTTGAGATACCGGTCTTCGTGCGCGTGCGATGATTTAAATACTCCCTGCAAAAGAACCCCGGAGTGCTTGTGTCGTTTATTGAAATACATCGTATATGCCGTTGTAACTTTCTGCATAAAGCGACTGATTCCGCCTTCCGCATGTTCGGCAAGAAGCAGATGGAAATGATTCGGCATGAGGCAATATGCACCGAGATCGACTAATGGATTTCCTCGATCAGTTGCGTATATCGCGGCCCGTAAGGTTTCGCCTTGCAGTCTTCCAAAACTATCCATGCGGACAGGTATGCTTCCATTACATAGATACAGGAGAGCGAGAAATCTATCATAATCAGATTCGCAAGAAAAAATCGCACGCTTATCAGCGCCTCGGTTA
>CAINVT010000030.1 GCA_903854215.1 uncultured bacterium
GTGATGGTGCCTATAGTCGAAGCTCTGCCGATGTCGAGTTTTTGTGCCGGAAAGACAGTCCCAATCGCCACATTCCCATTCAACAATGTTTGCGTAACAGACGAAGTACCAAACACCATTTGATTGCTTGCAGTCACCTGTGCGCCGTTGCCGATCGCGGTGGAGTTGGTCACGCCGTCAACTCTTGAGTTGGCACCATAGCCGAGGAAGGTGCTGTTGGACATGGTTTGCAGAGGGACGGAGTTGTTGTAGCCAGCGTACTGTCCAAGGGCGACGTTGTTGCTGCCGGTGGTGTTGGATTGGAGGGCGTTGGTGCCACCACCAGTGTTATTGGAACCAGTCGTGTTATAGATAAGGGAGTCGTAGCCATTGGCGGTATTAGAAGTGCCGGTGGTGTTGGTGTAGAGAGAGCCGTAGCCGTTGGCGGTATTGTAGTTGCCTGTGGTGTTTGCATGAAAAGATAAATAACCACTGGCGGTGTTGGCGCTACCAGTGGTGTTGGCGTAGAGGGCACCATAGCCAGTGGCAGTGTTGTTGGTTCCCGTCATCGTCAGATTTCCAGCGGCTTGCCCAACGAAATAGTTATAGAGCGTCGTCGAAGCGGTGATGACATTTGCTCCGTTGTACATGTAAGCGGAGCCTGCGGAGACGTTGATGTTGCCCGCCACGTCGAGTTTTTGGGAGGGCGAAGTGTTGCCGATCCCGACGCTGCCGTTCGCCAAGATTCTCATTTGTTCTGTTGTGCCATTAGTCTTAAACGTCAAATCTCCACTCGAATCAGCTGATATTTCTGACTTCACTATATTGTTGATATTAAATATTGCGAATGGTGTACCTCCAGTATCTGCGTTTAGAACGATGCCAGAATTGCCGCCCGCAGAATTAAAGTTCACTTGGAGAGGAAAATCAGTGGCACTATATAGCGTAGGTGTCGTCCCGATACTCACAACATTCCTAAAAACTGCTCCACCCGTTGTAGTGTTGGAACCAGACACATCCAACTTTGCCCCTGGGCTCGCTGTTCCAATACCAACCCGATGATTTGTCGAGTCAACATTGAGCGTCGTTCCATCTACCGTAAATCCGGTGAGGCTAGAGGACGGGGAGAAAGACACCGTGCCGCCTGACTGCGTGAGACCTGATTGGAAAATCGCATTGCCTGTCGTCGTCGCACCACCCGAGATGGTGAGCCCGCCCGCTTGCGTGCCGTTGCCGATCGTTGTTGATGCGAGGGAGAGGAGACCGCCGGAGAAGGTGGAATAATTTGTTGTCGATGTTGCATTGAAATATTGTGCCGAGGTGAGACCTTGGACTTCGAGCTTGCTGCCAGGATTGGTGGTGCCGATGCCGACGTTTACTCCGCTTCCGCCAAGCACGAGTGAGTTTGAGGCACCCACAATTGCGCCGTAGCCAATAGCTGTCGCGTTCGTAATCGCCCCTGATGATACGTTTGCGCCGTATCCCAGCAGCGTAACATTTGAACCGGTTGTGAGTCCACTTCCTGTTTGCTCGCCGATGACTACGATGCCTCCCGAGCCAGTATAATTGGGAGCCGATTGATCCCCGATAATAGTATTGTAGTTCGAGCTTGTTGCATTCTTTAGAACTTTCGCACCGATAAGCGTATTACCCCCGCCATAAATTAAATTTACACCAGCTGAGTAACCAACTGCGGTGTTCCAACCACTCGGAGCAACGATTCCTTGCAAGCTGTTGAGTGCGTTCGCACCAATAGCGGTGTCGAAAATTGAGTTTGTGGTGGAAGCCGCTGACAATGAATACAGTGCTGAATCACCTATAGCCGTTATTCCGTAATCAGGATTTGAACCAGAAGCAGCGGAAATGTAAGTGTAGGCCGGAAATGCGTTGTTGCCGATTGCCATCGTCTGCGAGCCCGTGTCGGCCGTAAGAAACTGCGCCCCGCTTAAGTTGATGCCTGCAACATATCCTCCATTTATAACATCGGGATTCGTTTGCGCTCCAAGATTCAATCGTCCCGATGCGTCGATGCTAATAGTTGCGCTTGATGTCGCACTGTATGCCAGATTGATCTGGGGTCCTGATCCAAAAAGTGAAAGGGTCCCGGCGGTGAGTGAACCGGTAAAGTAGCCGTTGCCGGAAACTGAAAGCGCGGATGCGGGTGTTGTGGTACCGATCCCGACCTTCCCTCCAAAGTACGCATTCCCCGTCGTCGTCGCACCACCCGAGATAGTGAGCCCGCCTGTTTGCGTGCCGTTGCCGATGGTGGAGGAGGCGAGGGAAAGTAGATTGCCCACCGTCAGTGTCGTGCCGCTGAAGTTGAGGTTGGCATTGTTGGAGGTGAAGGTGGTGCCGTTGAAGAACGGGATGGAATTGGTGATCCATGTGGTCGTGCCCATACCGCCGTTTGCTATCGAGAGCGGCGTGCCGAGCGTAAGCGAACCGAAGCGTGCTGTTGTCGCGAAGAGATTGGTGCTTGATGCTGTCGTTGCGAAGAGATTCGTCGAGGTTGCATTGCTTGCAACGAGCATCGGGATCACGGCGGCCGCCGCATATAGATTCGTCGTCGTCGCATTCGTCGTCGTGCTATTGGCAACCGTCAATCCGGTGATGTTTGCAAAGGATGCCGTGAGCGAATTGAAGATGCCGGTCGTGAAGTTTGCGAGAGATGCGAAGAGATTCGTCGACGTCGCACTTGTGGTGATGAGCGTCGGAATCACCGCGGATGCGGCGTAGAGATTCGACGTTGTGGCATTTGTCGCAACGAGATTGGTCGTCGTGGCGCTTGTGGTAATGAGCGAAGCGATAGAACCATTGGTCGCGGTAAAGCCGACGATGTTGGCGACGGAGACGTTGAGCGTGTTGGCGACTGCGGTGCCGAAGGTGGCGAGGGTCGAGAAGAGATTCGTGCTGGTCGCATTGCTTGCAACGAGCGACGACACATAGGCATTCGTCGAAGTCGAGTTGGTCATGATCGAGTTTGATGAGGATGCGGATCCGAATGAGATCGATCCGGCGGTAACGTCGCCGGTGACATTGAGATTGCCGCCGAGCGATGTGTCTCCCGAGGCAGTGAGTGTCGTTGCAGCGACCGGGCCGCCGGAGAATGATGCGTTGGTGATCGAGCCGCCGGTGATCGAGGGGGTGGTGATCGTGGTATTCGTGAGCTGGCCGATGTTGCTCATGGCGGCGATGGTGTTGGATGAACCGCCGCCGAGCGGGATGGAAGACGAGATACCGTAGGTCTGTGAGGAGATCGCCTGCTGGAGTGCGGCGATCTGGCTGGTGAGATTCGGGGATGCGGGTGATTGCGCCGTCGTAGCAAGAAGCGTGTTGATGGCTTCGACACGAGTAGCGAGGAGACCGAGTGCGCTCTGTATAGCGAAGATGTTGGTGGGTGGTGCGGGGCTGACTGAGAGATGCGGGGATGATGGCGTGGTCGTCGTCGGTGATGCGATCGGATGTGTCGTCGTCGGGTGCACCGGTGGTGCGATCGGTGCGGCGGCTGAAGCGGTTTCCGCTTTGGGAGTACTGACGCCTCCGGCAATGCGTGCGACCGCTGTCTCGATCGATGCAATGATCGACTCGGCGCCGCTCACGAATCCGTCGATGATGTTCTGGATGGAAGTGACGACCGGCGGTGAGGGCGGTGGTGTGATCGGGATGGTTATGGCGCTTGCGGTGCTCGTGCTGAGTGCGAAGGAAATGAGCATGACCGATAGGCAGAATCGTTTCAGAAATGCATCCCTAAATTGGCCTCCCCACGGGAATTTCATGCCCGTAATTATGCCATATAATCCGTCTGATTACTTTACGGATGGGGATGGTGAGGTGTGTATAACTGGGGGCTATTTTTGTCCAGATTCGTAAGGCGAAACCTTACGGTGCGTCATGGGCACCATGATGGTGCCCATGCGCGGCATTAGAATCTCCAAGGCGAAGCCTTGGGGATTTCGGCTCTGCAGATGCAACCGGCGGATGCGGTACAATGATGTGCATGGACTGGGGTCGTCTATTTTCTTTTGCGCGCACCATCGGTACCGAATTCATCGATGCGATTCTGCCGCCGCATGCGCACACCGTTCGTACTAAAGAGCGCAGCTTCGAAGACATTCCGCTTTTGCTCGCCGAGCATGAGCTGCTTGGTGTGAAAATCACGACTGTCATGGATTACCGCAAGCCGGAAGTACGTGATCTCATCCGCAGTCTCAAGTACGACGGCAACGAACATGCGGCACGTCTTTGCGCAACAGTTGTAAGCGATTTCTTGCGCGAAGAGATCGCTTCGATACGAATGTTTTCACCGCGACCAATCTTCATTATTCCCCTGCCGCTCCATCACAACCGTCTGCGATCGCGCGGCTTCAATCAGATCACATTGGTACTTGATTCCTTGCCGCATGAATTCAAAGACGGCACGCAAGCGACAGTCACCGACGCCGCTTTGATTCGTACACGCGATACGCCACATCAAACAGCATTGCCGCGTCAATCGCGTATCACCAATATGCGAGGTGCATTCGCCGTCGCTGAGCCCGATATCGTCCGTCATGCACATGTCTTTCTCATTGACGATGTGACAACGACCGGTGCGACCTTGAAAAGCGCCGCCCAACCGCTCGTGAGGGCAAAGGCCAATGTCACCCTGATCGCGCTCGCGCGAGCCTGAAAACGATCTATCGGTCACAGGTAAGAGAAAAAATCAATACAAAATTTGACTTTGTTGGATAGGTCGTCTACAAAGGAATAAGTTGTGCGTGTTCCGTGCGACTCAGAAAACACCGTTAGGTAAACGGCGTTAGGGATTGTTTGGAATGAAAGAAGCAATAACGCAAAAGACTCCTGCGTCCTCGAAGATGTTCGGCCGTTGCTTGATATCCATCGCGGTGGCATTCACCACGTTTCCGATCATTGAAGAGGCTCAAGCTGATGTTCTCTCCCGGATCGCGCATTGCGAATCGCGCGGACTTCAGTTCAATGAATACGGAGGAGCCTTACGCAACAGTTCCGGCCACATTGGGGTGTTCCAGTTCAGTAAGCGACATGCCGCAGTGGCACTTCGCCTGGGATACAACGTCGAAACTCTTGATGGCAATTGGGCGTACGCTCGATATGTCGTCGAAAGTCCTCTCGGCACCACTCCGTGGATAGATTCCGAAAAATGCTGGCGGGTCGCCGCAGAATGAGTTGCACCCGATCAGATCTTTGAGTTAGGAAATGGGAGACAGGTCACTGCGTCCTCCTATTCCCTTTCGCCCCGCCGGAGCCCAAGTCTCCGGCGGGGTTTCTCTCTTAAAAAACTTGGTACATTCCACTGCGTGCGGTACCATCGTGAATGCAGCAGGAGAGATGGATGAGTGGTTTAAATCAACAGTTTACTAAACTGTCGGCCTTCACCGGCCCGCGAGTTCGAATCTCGCTCTCTCCGCCTTCGTCACGACGTAGCTTTAGCGAAGTCGGATTCGCCAAAGCTACGCCACGACTTCGGCGTGACGAAGTCCGCTATGATGTGCAAGAAGTCGTATAATGAAGTTGTCGGTACACAATCGACGGGGTCGTATGCAATACGTATACAGTCTGAAATGTAAAGATGGATATTATGTTGGGTGCACTGACAATCTGAAAGAGAGATTCGTTCGACATCAAAAAGGTTACGTTCCTGCTACAGCGGATCGACTCCCCGTAACGCTGGAATTTTATATTGCCCTCGCCGACAAATACCGCGCATTCGAATTAGAAAAGTATCTCAAGTCAGGTTCGGGCCGAGCATTCATAAAGAAACATCTTTCGTGAAGCTGACGTCGCTATCGAAACTCAAAACTCGTTTTGACGTGCCTGGCACCGCACCCAAAATGGCTGACATGCTAGTATATTATTGTATGAACGGAGCGGTTTTTTCTGACTTTCTTCAGCGGTGCCGGCTCCGTGATCCGCACCGACATACCGCCTTCTTGATCGGGGGCAGCGTTGTTGTCGTGTACATACTTTTGTTCTCCCTGGCAATGTTCCGACTCCATCTTTTACAGGTGCCGATCGACACACTTCTTGATCCGTCGGGAGATGCACATGAATATGTTTCGCTTGCGCATACCATGCTCTCGACACATCGTTTCGCTCTGACACCGAGTGGTGCTCCTGAGTTCTTCCGCACGCCGGGTTATCCCGCATTGCTTGCGATCATCTTCTCGATCGTCAATCCTGTGGCAGCGGCATCCGTCGTCAATATCATACTCACGGGCATTTCCGCAGCACTGGTGTATCTGATCGGCGTGCGGATCTTTTCCCGTACTTCCGGCATCATAGCAGCGTTACTCTTTGCCGCCGATCCGGCACTGATCATAAGTTCGATTATGTCTATGACAGAGCCGCTTTTTGTAACGCTTTTCTTGACGACATTCCTACTCGTTACCGCTTCCACTCCGACGACTATGAAACGCGCCATACTCATCGGATTGCTTATCAGCGCATTCATCCTCACACGCCCGATCGGGCTCTATCTCGGGCCGATGTTTCTTATATATATGGTACTGAAAGACATACATCTCCGTTCTAACAAAGCAATCCGGGCTAGTTTTGTTGCACTCGTATGCAGTATGCTCATCATCGTACCGTGGATGATCCGCAATGAAGATCTCAGTGGTCATTTCTCACTTTCAACCGTCTCAACGAACAATATGCTATTCACCAATATCGCCGGATTCGCATTTTGGAGCGGTGCCGAGAATGAATTCACACGCGACGTGTGGTCATTGCCGACCGGCGACATGTATCAACTGCGATCGTTCGCCTTCGTACCGCAAGAAAACGCGATTATACAAAAATATTTCGACAGGCAAATACCTCTCTATATCTCTTTTCATCTGATCAAATCAGGTGAATTTTTCATCTCAAGCTCCGTATCAAACATTGATATGCCGTTCTACGATCTTCGGATAGCCGGAAATACCGTACTCGGTCATTCCTTCGACCTTCTTTCCCTCTGCGATACAGTGAACCGCGCTTTCTGGATGCTGGTGTCTTTTTGTGCTGCGCTCTCAGCAATTTTCTTTTGCGCACGACGCTCACCCTATCGAGCCGTAATCATCTTCTGTGTGATAGTGGTCATTGCCATCGCACTCCTTACCGGGCCGGCAGGAACGGATGCACGATACCGGATCCCGGCAGAACCATTCATACTACTTTTGGCATGCGAAGGTATCCGTCGGTTTTCAGTGTGGGCGTACACGCAGAGGGATTTGGATATACATTCACTCATTGCGTCGCCAAGATATAATCGATAAACAGCTGTAGCGGAACAACTTCGCAATTTAGATGCGAGATCTCTTTTTTGCGGAGAGGGAGGGATGTTCGGCCAAGAACATTTTCTCGCGCCGCCGCGCAAGAAAATTTCTCAGCCCTGATTTTGCGAGCCCGCCTACTGACAGGCACCTACGCAAAATCTTTCGAATCCCTCACGTAACAGTGCCCCGCACTGTTACTCCTCTCCACAAACAAAATATGCGCCTCATGGGCGCTATTTTGTATTTGCGGAGAGGGAGGGATTCGAACCCTCGGAGCCCTTTAGAGGCTCAACACATTAGCAGTGTGCTCCATTCGACCGCTCTGGCACCTCTCCCTGGTGTGTTCATTACCATACCACGAGCCGTCCCACGAATCACGTTCAACGGCACTGTCTTGCGGCTTCCGTATATGCCGATCGACGTTCCTGGTATAATTCGACTCTATGAAAATCACTAAATTCGGACATTGCTGTATTTTATTGGAAATCGACGGAGTGCGATTACTGACCGATCCGGGAACTATGTCGACCGGCGAAGAACTGGTCCATGATCTTGATGCGATCATCGTCACTCACGAACATGGCGATCATTTCCATATCCCCTCATTAAAAACGATCCTTACGAACAATCCTTCTGCGATCGTGATCTCAAATGCCGCCGTCGGTGCGTTGCTCGCGAAAGAAAATATTCCCTTCGTACGCGTCGGCGATGGCGAATCAACGACCGTCAAGAACGTCACAATCACAGGACACGGTACCGAACACGCGATTATTTATGGCGACATGGGCACGTGCGAGAACACCGGATTCATGGTCGCGGGGAAATTCTTCTTCCCCGGTGATTCATTCTTTGACCCCAAACTTCCCGTCGACGTACTTGCGCTTCCCATGGCCGGCCCCTGGATGAAGATTGGCGAAGCGATTGATTACGCGATCGCAGTCAAACCGCGTGTGGCGTTCAACGTCCATGACGCGATGTACAACACGAATTTCGCCGGATTCGTCGCTCGCATGGGCGAAATGTTCCTCGTGCCTGCCGGCATTAAGTTCATTCCCCTCGCCGCAGGTGAAAGCGCGGAGTTTTGAATTGTCTGAGCACACCACAGTGAGACGAGCTTTTACGTTCACGCAGTGCCGCGTTGTTGCAGATATATAAGTATATGCTAATATCTCTATATGTCGGATTTCTGTGACAAGATCAACGAGTTCGGTAAAGCGATGAGCACTACTGCTCGCTATCGCATTGTCGAGTCTTTGCTCAAAGGTGAAAAGACCGTCAGTGAGCTTGTGAAAATAGTGAAGCTGAGTCAACCGGCCGTCTCCCAACATCTGAAAACATTGAAGACAAGCAACCTTGTCATTGATGAGCGTCGCGGCCAGGAGGTCTACTACAGTGTCGACGCACCGTACATTCTTGCGCTTCTAAAACATCTCACGGCCGACGTGAGAAATCGGAAGAAAACTTAATCTATTATTAATGCAGTTATTAGTACAGTGTGCTCATATCCGTAACAACTACTCTATGGAAAATACGAACATAAAGATTGCGGTGATTATCGGCAGCGTCCGCGAAGGACGTTTCGGCGACAAGCCCGCTGCGTGGATCCTTGGCGAGGCCAAAAAGATCGCCGGTGTCGAAGCAGAATTGATCGATCTCAAAGAGATCAAATTACCGACGTACGCGACCGGCGGTTATCCGTCGGCAGTTCAAGACGGCAATTATGGAAACGATACATTGAATGCGTTTGCCAAGTCAATCGGCGAGGCCGATGCGTTCATCATCGTCTCGCCCGAATACAACCATGGTTACTCGAGCGCCCTCAAGGATGCGTTGGATTCGATCTACAAGGAATGGAACAATAAGCCGGTCGCATTCATCGGCTACGGCAGTGTCGGCGGCGCACGTGCGATCGAGCAATTGCGCGAGGTCGCCGTCGAACTTCAGATGGCACCGATCAGGAATGCGGTCCATCTCCCCGGCGATGTGTATGGTGCCGCGATGAAGGCACCACTCGGCGATGCGACGCCATTCGCGCCGGTCGCAGAAAAAGCAACGGGGATGCTTACGCAGCTTCTCTGGTGGGCAAAGGCGCTGAAGGCAGCGCGATAGTTACGAGTTAAAAAAATACATAAGAAAAAATATATGAATACCGAAATGAACAAGATTATTATCGATGCATTCACCTGGCGCCGCGCGGTCAAAGTATTCGACACGACGAAAAAAGTGAGTGAGGAAGATCTTGCGACAATCCTGGAAGCAGGCAGGCTCGCACCGAGCTCGATCGGAACTGAGGCCTGGAAATTCATCGTGGTAACCGACCCCGAGACCCGCGGCAAATTGCGCGAGGTTGCCTACGGTCAGCAACAAGTGACCGATGCATCGCATCTCATCGTGATTGCACGCCGTACTGATGTCGAGAGCATCGCGCCGGAACTTATCGCGCGCACGGCCAAAGCACAGGGCAAAGCGGAGGGCGAACTCGAAGGACTATCCAAGATGGCGTCCGGTGGCATCATGGGTAAGCCCGAGGGCGCCGTGCGCGACGGTTGGCTCGCCGCACAGACATACATCCCGCTCGGCATGATGATGGCCGCTGCGTCGATGATCGGTGTGGACAATGCCGGCATGGAAGGATTCGACAACGCGAAAGTCGATGAAATCCTCGGCCTTCCCGAGAAACACCTCGCATCGGTCACCTTCTTGGTACTCGGATACCGTGGGGATGATGCGTATTCACAATCACCAAAAGTGCGCCGAACGATCGACGAGGTCGTCGAGCGTGTCTAAGGGCTCTTCCACAAATAATGTACCCATTATTTGTGACAGTCGCCCTTGTGCCACGTCCTTACTGCTCACGGCAGTGAGCACATTATGTATGAACGAGGCCTAAATATATTCAAGGGGATCAAAGCGGAGCGCCCCACAAGGGGCGCTCCGCTTTTACGTTTTACATGCCCGCGCGCAGCAAAACATATATAATGAAGCTATGCCTCCATTCACTGAGATCATCAAATTCAAATATGGCTCGAAGCACGATGATGATAATATCGGTATCATCTCGCCACCATATATCCCTTCCTATGCGTCTCCGGATCTCGAAAAGATACACAATCCGGATCCGTCACGGATACAGCTCACCTGGATCGGGCACTCGACGTTTCTGATTCAAGTCGCCGGAATAAATATTCTCACCGATCCTATCTGGAGCGCACGCGCCTCCCCTATTGCATTCATCGGTCCCAAACGCGTCGCCCATCCTGGAATTACTTTTGCTAATCTGCCGAAGATTGATCTCGTTCTCATCAGCCATACGCACTATGACCATCTCGATCGTCCGACGATTCTCAAGCTCGGCAATGCGCCGCACTATATCGTGCCGACCGGCGTTTCGAAGTGGTTCGATAGAGAGAAGATCATCAACGTCTCTGAGCTTTCATGGTGGCAAAAAGAGATGCATGACATGGTAGGCATTACTGCAGTTCCCGCGAAGCATTGGTCAAAGCGCGGCCTCGTCGGCACGGATGGTGCCGGCTGGAGCGGTTACCTACTTGAAACGCCAGCAGGAAATATCTATTTTGCCGGAGATACCGGCTATGACGATGAATATTTCAAAGAGATCGGCAGACGTTTCAACAATATCGTCTTGAGCCTGATCCCTATCGGTGCCTACAACCCGCGGTGGTTCATGAAGCGATTTCATCTCAACCCCCCAGAAGCCATCCACGTACACCAAGAAATTGGTTCAAAACATTCCATCGGCATGCATTGGGGCACGATCAAACTTACGAGCGAACCCTTGGCCGAACCACCGCTCTATCTCGCGCGCGAAGCTCGCGCGGTAGGACTACCTGATGACGCGTTCACCGTGATGAAAATCGGCGAAATGCGAGTCATTTAAGAATCTCCAAACGGCGTAACTTTTTCGCTTCTCGCGACCACCGTAATACATCGTTTTCTTTTACTGGTTTACTTACGCGCGCCGTCGCTACGACGGTCACTTTCTTAGAAACCACTGCAAAATTACTTCTATTGGATGTGCTTTTGCTGATCGTGTTAGTAGCCATATAACCATAGTGTACCGACACCTGCATGATTAATCAATGATAAAAGTGGTGGTACTATTGGAAGTGAGGTTGGTTGATGGGGGTGAGGGAGAGCACTTCCCAAGATTCTCGTTGCTGTGACGACGTGCATAAACCAGCATAAAACGAGCGCCCCCATCAGACAATCTAAAAAGGGGCGCGCATGGTGCCCATGCACACCACCTATGCTATAGTTTTCGCCTGCAGGACCTCCTGCAATAGCACATTGTCAAAGGGGTCTCAAATGAGCCGAGAACGACTTCCTCACTGGAAATATCTCGAAAAAAGAATCTCGAACATGAGGGATGGATACCCCGAAGGCCATCAGGCATATTCTGCGAGTCTCGAGGTGGAACAAGATATACTGCAGGTGATCATCCCGCTTGAGTATTGCGCGGAACTGATCACAGCCATCGAAGAAAGGCTCGCCTATTTTGCGAAGAAGAACTCTAAGAGCGCAGTTATTGGCCACCTCGAAGCGATGAAAAGAGAACTCGAATTGCAGATGACCGAGCAGTCCGCCGAGCCTATAAAATCATGATCCGAGAAGTTCTCCCGTTGCATGGAACCGCCCCGTTTATTTCAAATGATGGAGCGGTTTCTTTTTATATTAAGTGAATGAGAGCAAGTTTACCCGAACGTAAACGTATATGCCTGTAGCCCCGGATTGTGGACGATGACCTCGAGGGTGTGGGTCGCCGGGGCGGATTGATCGATGAGATCGTAGAGACGCGATTGGTTGATCGTTGCATTACCATTCGCATCAACGTCTGCCCCCCTGTCGGTCGTAAGGGGTTTGCCGTCGCGAAGGACGGTGATCGAGACGCTCTGGCCGGTCTGCGTGCCCGATGCGACAAAGTACACATGCTGCGCGTCGTAGGTGTAGAAGATGTGCGCGTCCGCAGATTGGTTGGTCGCATATTGATCGGCGAAATTCCATATGCCGCCGAGATAGAGTTGGCTCGTCTCAATCGACGAGGTCGCGGGGTCGGAAAATGTCTGTATCCCCTGCTGTGATTGCACACCATTTGCGAGATACTCGTTGCGTGCGGCACCGAAATATGTTTCGGGGCTGTTGGCACTGATCGTCACTCCGGTCACGTTGACGATTCCGGTCGGTACCGTCGATGCGGAAAGCCCGAGCACTTGTGCGCGCTCTAATAAAAGTTTTTGTATTTCCTGCTCAACGGCGGCGTAATTCCCTTCCCCGATATTACGATCGACGACGAGCCCGTTGATATCGATGAGATAATCTTCCGGCCAATATTCGTTTCCATACGCATTCCATGTCGCCATTTCATTGTCGAGCACGACCGGATATTGGATGCCGAACTTGGTGACCGCAGCTTGTACGTTATCTACATTCTTTTCAAAATTGAACTCCGGTGATTGCACGCCGATGATCTCGAGTCCCACATCTTTGTACTTCGCATACCACGCTTCGAGGTACGGAAGCGTGCGCTGACAATTGATGCAGCTATAGGTCCAGAAATCGAGAAGAACGACCTTGTGCCCGATCAGAGATCTGATCGTGATCGGCGAATCGTTCGGCGTATTGATAAATCCGTCCGGTGCGACAAGTTCCTTTGCGGCTGGATACTGCGCGGCAAGCTGCGCGAAATCGGGAGTACGGACAGGTGCCGCATCTACTATCGCGCTTGTCGTCGATGAAGTCACCGGGGTCGAAGTCGCGCCAAGGGAATTGAGGTCGATCGTATCGCTCGCAGCAGAAGCAGAAGACGCAAGCGGCACCTTCTGGCTCTCGAGGTAATAGATCGCAAAAACAATCGCGACGACAACTACGAAGAGCAGCGAATTGCGGACGGTACTGTTCATATCATTTCAAAAAGAGATTGTTGATAAAATCGAAATTGCCGATGAGTGTGATGTCTTGTGTGAACACCAAAATGCCCAAGCCGATGAGTATCACGCCGAATACAATGTTGATATATTTCAATGCATTGCCGTATCGCGCGATAAGGTCCGTCGCCTGCGCCGTGAAGAATCCCACAAGCAGGAACGGCACGCCGAGTCCAAGCGCGTAGGCAAAAAGCAGGAAAAATGCCGACACCGGAGCCGACGCAGCGAGTCCGAGGATGCCGCCTAAGACCGCACCCGCGCACGGCGTCCACCCCGCCGCGAACGCGACACCGAAGAGAAACGAAGTGAAGTATCGATTGCGCGACGCTCCGCGATCAACGCGAAATGCGTAGTTACGCTCGAGGAATCCGATATTGAGGAGACCCGTAAGATACAGGCCGAAAAAGATCACGACGATGCCGCCCACGCGCGATGTCCACAGTTGGACCGATGGGCCAATCGAGGCGAGTATGGTCTGCAAGAGGATACCGAAAAGTGCGAAGATGAATGAGAATCCGAGGACGAAGAAAACGCTGTTGACAAAAATATCGCGCCGCTTGGTGGTTGAAGTTGCGACAGTCGATCCTGCGATATATGCGAGATAGCCCGGAATGATCGGCAGAACGCACGGTGCGAGAAAACTCACGATGCCGGCAATAAAAGCGGTCACTACGTAGAGGCCGTTCATATCGCGTAACAATACCATATCCGCTTTTCTTTTAAGGACGGGGCTTTACAAACCTAGAGCGAAATCTTTTCCGATACTATCGCGCGACCAAAGAAAATGCTGCCGAGCCGATCGAATTTGTCCGTTGTGTCGGTCGTATAAAAATTTGTCTTTCCATCATGTGAGAGACGCTCGTCGATCTCCGGATGTCGAGTGAGATATGCGGCAAGTGCGCGAGGCTCCGCATATGATTCGGAAACGACGGTGATCTGCGGACCAACCACCGATTTGATTGTATCGATGATCAACCCAAAATGTGTACAGCCGAGTATCAGCGTGTCGATCGACGCATCGATCAACGGCTGGAGATATTTGACGAGTGTCTCGCGCAACTGTTCTGAATCGTGTTCCCCTGCTTCGATCAAGGTGACAAGATGCGGAGCGGCTTGCTGGAAGATCTTAATCGACGGGTCGAGCTTGTGGATCTCACGTTCGAAGACACCCGAGCGCACCGTGCCTTCTGTCGCGATCACACCGATGCGTTTATTCCTGGTGACCGTTGCGGCAGCCTCGGCGAGCGGCACTGACACACCAAGCACTCTTTTGTCGGCATATTTTGTCGGCAGATACTCCTGTTGGATCTTTCGGAGCGCAACGCTTGAGGCGGTGTTGCACGCGAAAATAATAAGTTCACATCCGCAGGCCAAAAGAAAATCGACTGACTGTGTGCTGAACACATACACCTCATCCGTCGTGCGCGGTCCGTACGGCGCACGTGCCGAGTCACCGAGATATACATATGCATAGGTGGGAAGTGCACCGACCAGATGTCGCAGCGTGTGCAAACCGCCAAATCCAGAATCGAACACTCCGATCTTTCCCTGCGCCGACATATACCGATCTCGATCAAGTTAGAGCGCCAAGTTAATGAGCCACGTCAGGATCGAAAGTATGAAAGCGCCGAGCAATGCTGTCCAAAATCCCGCAACCGCGAACCCCGGCACGATGATCGCCATAAACCAAAAGAGCAGCGCGTTCAAGACAAAGGTAAAAAGTCCGAACGTTATAAGAGTGATCGGTAAGGTGAGGATCTTCAAAACCGGTTTGATGACGAGCGTAATGATCGACCAGACTAAAGCGGCGAGCAGTGTCGCCTGCCAACCGGTGTCGGTAATACCGGGCACGATATGGATGGTAATCAAGATAGCGCCGACCGTCCCGAGATAGCGCAACAATATGGTCACAAGATACATATACCTATGCTACACCGGCACGTTATAAAGCGGAAGCCCGACTCGAGGCCGGGCTTCCGCGCAAACTCCCATCATTATTCCCAATCACGCGACTTTAGTTCCTCATCACCACCGGCACCGAATTCATCGATCGGATCCTTGAGCTCGGGTTCGAGCTCATCTTCCTCTTCTTCTACATCGAGCAATTCATCAACTGCATCCGCGGAGATACTCTCTGTCTCATCTTCGTCGATCATCATACGTTCCTACAAGCGTATTCTAAATATTAATAATACCGAACACGACTATAGTACTCATTGAAACGATTCATGCAAGATGCGTTGGATGAAGATGTGAATAACTCGGATATTCACCCGTATGCGACGACTCGAGACAGGCGCGATATACTCTCTATATTGTCTATGCGACCGAACGATGCGATACCTATACACTTTCGATTGACTCCCCCGCAACTCAAAGCGCTGCGACGGCTCGGGATCGTGACGATCGAAGACCTATTGCGGCACTTCCCTGCCCGATATGATAGTGCAGGGGCAACAGCGACAGCACGATCGATCATCGTCGGCACCAAGGTGACGCTCTTCGGTATGATCTCCGGTCTCAAGGCGAAGAAGTTATGGAAAAGCCGCCGTAACGCGACTGAAGGATTTTTTGAGGACTCGTCGGGGCGAGTGAAATTGATGTGGTTCAACCAGCCATACATGGCATCATATGTCCCCGAAAGAAGCGTGGTGAAAGTCACCGGCACGGTCGGCGGCAATGCAGAACGACCATACATCGCGAATCCCGAAGTCGAAATCGTGCCGAAAGACATCGCCGACTCCGCCAACGCCGGTATTTTTGCACCCGCTAGTCCCTATAAGCTAGAAGCTAGCAGCTTGTTTTCCGTCTATCCTGAAACCGTCGGGATCACCTCGCTCTGGTTCCGCCACGCGATCGAGCGCGTCTTGAACGCAGGAATAGCAGCAATGATCCTCGACCCGATTCCGTCTGAAATCCTCGATCGCTATCATCTGCCTGATATCGCGACTGCGCTGCAATATATCCATACGCCAGAGAAAGACGCACACGCAACGGCTGCACGCAAACGATTCGCATTCGAAGAGATATTCGCGATACAGACTGCGCGTGCACAGGAGCGCACCGAGAATGACGCGCAATCGGCATTCCCGATACGCGAAACGCAGGGGCATGTCGAACGGTTCCTCAAGACAGTACCCTTCCCGCCGACCGGCGCACAAGCGCGTGCGATCGAAGATGTTCTCAATGACTTCGGCAAACCTCACCCGATGGCGCGACTACTCGAAGGTGATGTCGGATCAGGCAAGACATTGGTCGCTGCCGCCGCGGCATACGCGGTTGTAACTTCAAAGCCGCCGCAACGTGAGAACGGCACACTGCAAGTCGCTTACATGGCACCGACTGAAATTTTGGCGGGCCAGCACTTCCAATCATTTATCGAATATTTCAAAGATCTGCCGATCAACATTGCGCTCATCACCGGAAGCGGTTGCAAGAAATTTCCGTCAAAAGTATCAAAAGGAGAAGCAACCGACATATCGCGGGCACAACTTCTCAAATGGGTTGCAAAT
The DNA here is from genome assembly GCA_903854215.1 of uncultured bacterium. Classification (GTDB taxonomy): domain Bacteria; phylum Patescibacteriota; class Minisyncoccia; order Phycocordibacterales; family UBA2100; genus UBA10103. Next base: position 16,714 of record CAINVT010000030.1, read on the forward strand.
GGTGAGATCGCAATGGTGATCGGCACGCACGCCCTCATACAAAAGTCAGTCATCTTTCAACATCTCGCACTTGCGATCGTCGATGAACAGCATCGCTTCGGTACACGACAGCGGCGGGCGCTGGCACAAAAAAATATTCATAGGGAGCGCGACGGCGCAGAAAATTTCGCCCTGCGGAACTCGCCGCCTGCTGGCGGCTCAGACAGTCCTCGGTCGAAATTTTCTGCGCCGTCGCGCTTCCCCGTTTCCGAGACTTCCAATAATTCCGCACCCCACTTTCTGAGTATGACCGCGACTCCGATCCCCCGCACGCTCGCGCTCACACTCTACGGTGATCTTGATATTTCCGTTCTCGATGAACTTCCGCCCGGTCGTGCGAAGATCACCACGAAGATTGTCGGCACAAAAGATCGCATGACCGCGTACGCCGCGGTACGCCAGGAGCTCGAAAAAGGCAGGCAAGCGTACGTCATTTGTCCGCGCATCGAGGAGCCCGATCCAGCGAAGGTCAACGCGATGCAAGCAAAGTCGGCCAAAGCAGAAGCAAAACGATTGCAAAAGGATATTTTTCCCGACTACGAAGTCGGCCTTCTCCACGGCGCAATGACGCCATGTGAAAAAGATGCAGTGATGAAAGATTTCAGCGATAACAAGATCCAGATCCTCGTCGCGACGTCGGTCGTCGAAGTCGGTATCAACGTACCGAATGCGACAGCGATCATCATCGAAGGTGCCGAGCGATTCGGTCTGGCCCAACTCCACCAGCTGCGCGGCCGCATCATGCGATCGAGTCATCCGCCTCTCTGTTTCTTGTTGCCGGAAAATTCTGGAATAGTATCAAGTAAACGTTTGAAGACGCTCGAAAAGACCGACGACGGATTCACACTTGCGGAGGCCGACCTCGATGTGCGAGGAGCCGGCGACCTCTTCGGTCGCCGGCAATGGGGCATGTCCGATCTTGGCATGGAAGCGCTCAAGAATATCAAACTCATCCGCGCGGCGCGCGACGAGGCGATACGGATCATCACTGAAGATCCGACACTTTCTCACAATGCCGCTCTCTGCGAACGAGTCGCGAAAGCACGCGTGGAATTGCACGGCGAATGATTCTATGAAGCAACACCGACAACTACCGTCACCGTACCGACGGCCGTTCCGCTTGATGAGACAGTGCTTGCGGAGTAAGTCCCCTGTGACATGTACACGTGCGATGCGCTGAATATTCCGCATGTTGCTGATGACGCTTGGTTACTCATGCCGGACGGACAGACAGCCGTCACGGTTTCGGAAACTCCGTCTCCATAGTAGATCGTATAGATGCCCGTCGGAAAATTCACGCCACTGAAGATCTCCACGAACGGAGAATTCAATCCGGTGGCTGCGGTCAGTGTAGGTGTTGGTGTAACGGGACTTGCAGCAGACGACGTTGCGACCGACAAAGATATCGAACATTGCCATGCAATCGTGCAGCCGGTCGTGTTGGTGAGCGGACTCCAGGTGCCAGCACATGGAGTTGCGGGCTGCGGTGCGACTGGACACAAGGGTTGCGAGGACGAACCTGATCCGACAAACGCACCATTCTCACTACCTGAAGAATTGCCGACACTATCCTTGCACGACGAGAGGATCGCCGCACGTGTGTGCGGACCGACGACGCCATAGCCGGTCGAAGCCGGCGTACCCGAAGAGATGACACCGTAAGCAGTCTGCCAGCGCTGCACCGCATCTTGGGTTAGCTTGCTGAAATATCCCGTCACCGATTGTTCGGGATAGATCAGCGGATTCTGTGCCAGAAATCCTTGGAGATTGGCAACATCAGTTCCACTTGAACCGAGCGAAAGCGTGCGTATGAGTGTCGGACAAATGATATTTGAGGACACAGCGGAGGCACTCGTGCTTGTCGTCGTTACTGTTGCAGGCTGAGTCGAAGAAGTGCCCTGCTGGAGCTGCGCGATCTCAGCAAGCAGGCTTTGAAGTTCACTCTGCAATTCGGTTACTGTCTGTGCGAAAACTACAGCCGGCAACGCGACCACGCTCGTTGCAATACACGTTGCTGCGATCAATCGAAGGTGCGACATACTCGTTAGGTCTGTATCGTATAACTGGACGAGCTCCCCTGCACATTTCCGTTGCCATTCATGAGTGTAATGGTGTAGGTATTACTGGCACCGGCTGATTGGGGCGGATAGGTATGTGCGACCGATACGGACGTTCCACCGGCAACACACGATCCGGTGCCGGTTGTCGGAGCTGTTCCGTCTCCCCAGTTGACTTCATAGGCTCCGCACGCCGGAAGTGAGATAAGTGTCGAAACACTATATGGGGCGGTGACCGTTGTGACCGAGCCGAGGCTATACGAACCGCCGACTTGATTTGCCGGCGTTGTCACCGTGACGGTAATCGGCGAACCTTCGGCCACGCCAGCCGCAGACTTCAACTGTGCCGTATACGTCCCGGCGCTTGCATAGGAGTGATTGATAACATACGACTGCCAACTGCCGGAAGTCGTCGGTATCTGTACCAGTCCGACTGCGCCATCGCCGAAGTTGATCGTATCGGAACAGGTGCCGCTACAGCCGAAGGTAGAGAGACTTGAGACCGTGCCGGTAAAGACGACCGACAACGGCGCCGGACCGGAAGTAATTGACGCCGTGAGCGAATCACTCGGGATACCGGACGCGGCGGCAGCTGAGGGCGATGGATTTCCTGCAACGGTCACGATCGCAGTCGTCTGATGTGTTCCACCGGCAAGTACGATCGTATAGGTGCCGCCGTACGTGTAGGTATGCGTATACGTTTGCATGACCGGTTGACATACGTTTGTTTGCGTCGGTATTGCGGTCGATTGCGTACCGTCACCGAAGTTGAGCACGTAGGTCGTACCCGCACACGAACTCATCGCATTGACCGTGGTCACTACCGTCACATTGAGCGGTGCGGTACCGGAAGTCGGTGTGACTTGAATGACGCCGGAGGCAGGTGGTGTAGTAGCCGAGGTCGTCACGATACCGGAAGAGCCCGTTCCTCTCGTCGAACAAAGAAGTGCCATCGCAGCGGCAGTACGCGGGCCGACAACGCCGAAGCCGGTCGTTGTGGGGCCACCTGATGACACAATATTATATTTGACTTGCCAACGTTGGACGGCAGTCTGTGTCAAAGCACCGTAATATCCACTCACGAGCGCTTCAGGATAAACATTCTGGTCTTGCGCGAGAAATTGCTGGAGTTGTGACACATCGGTACCGGATGAACCGAGCCGCAGTGTCCGACCGATATTCGGACATGCACTCGAATTAACAGCGACACCATTTGAGCCGCTCGCTCCGAGCTGTTGCTGGAGCTGTGCGATCTGTGCAAGCAATGCTTGCGCCTGTGTTTGCAAACCTACCGCCGATGATCCTGATGATGGTGAGCTCGTGTACATCTGTGTCGCACCCGAACCAACGATAACGGCACCTGACATACCGACGCCGCCGGTACCTCCATAGGATTGGTCATGGTACGCGTAGGTACCCGAATTATTGAACGTATACGCAAAATTAACACCCGGATTGAATGTGCTACTGGTGAAGATGCCGCTGTCGGCCATGACCGTATGCGAGAGTGATCCGTAATTCGTCCAGACAACCGTGTCTCCCGGCTGAATGTTCACTTGTTGCGGCGAATAAGAATTGTCGAGCACACTCACCTGCACCGTCCCCGCAAAGGCTGTAAACGGAAGCAATGCGAGCGCGAATAATGTCACGATTGATAAATGCAAACGCGTAATAGTTCTCATGCGACCATTGTTGCACGCTCCGCCCGCGGCGCAACCATGAATTCACAGGTATGTTCAACATGTGTTCCGGACATCATGCGTATGGTAACCGTTTTCAATCACAAACAATCACAAACTAGCCTTGACTTCCAAGTGCCGGAGAATACTCTATATGTACAAATGGCTTCGGCCCGGCCCCCGCAAGGGGGAGAACAACGAAAAGCCGTCAAAGCATATCTTTGACGGCTTTTCGTTTACGTAAGGTTTCGCCTTACGCTACTGAGACGTTGTTGTCGCATCAATTGCCGATGGTGGAGCTTCGACAATGACGGTGCGCGTCGAAGTTGCGATGTTCCCTGCTGTGTCGGTGACGACGTAGTCGATAGTGTCGGTTGCAGCAGCGGTTGTGTCGATAACAATGGGATTCATCGGTGCGCCATTCACGAACGTATTGATATCGAGATTGAGATCCGCTTGTGGGCCGGTGATGGTCGCGCCGAGGTCGGCATATGATACTCCGACTTGCACGATGGCGGGATTATTGCCGTTAATCTGGATGATTGGTGGAGTTGAGATGGTATTCGACGCCGATGAGGATGCGGCGGAAGCTCCTGCTGTGCCCGCCGTAGCATTTTGCGAAGGCTGGGCGGAGCTTCCTCCGTTTGTTGTTGATTGATTGGCAGATGCGAGAATCGCCGCGAGTTGAGTTTTACTGATACAAGTGCCATCGAGACAGAGTTGGTCTGCATTGAGTTGATGCGTTGTGAACGATTGTGCAAACCCCGCAATCGTATTTTCAATCAAAGCAATCTCACTCGAAAGCGCTTGTATCGCCTTCACCACCGGAGCAACGAGGTCGATATAGTTCAATGAGAGCGTGCCGTCGGGGGTGAGGGCGGTGGGGGCGGTTACGGCGACGAGACTCGGGAATATCTTTTGGACGTCTTGCGCGATGAAGCCGTACTGCGGTACGGAACTCTTGGCCGGGTCGATCCAGTTGAAGGTGACTGGATTCAATGCGTTGATCGCGGCGAGCGAGCTTGAGGCGTCGAGGTTGGTGACATTGGTCTTGAGGCGTTGATCTGACGATTGAATGAGATTGCCATTGAGCGTCGCGTTGCCGTTGTCGAGGACGCTGAATTCGGTGGTGGAGGCAGAATTCGCAACCAGGAAGGCGCTCGTCGATGCAGTATCTGAACCTTGGACTTCGAGACGGGCAGAGGCATTAGACAACGTGGGGCTAATAAGGATATTGCCGGCACCATCGATAATCATTCTCTGAGTAAGCACCGTCGAGCTCGCAGCGACCGTGTCAAACGCCATCGTGCCGCCGGAATTGGTGGGGGTATAGGAACCGCCAGCACCGACGTGTTGCACGTATATATATGCGGTCGGACTGAAGGTTGTTCCATTGTATCCTCCGAACTCGATATAGCCTGGACCATAAGCACCGCCATATGCGGTAGGTGCGCTTGCTGTTCCTCCGGCCGCCAGAATCTTCAGATCAGTGCCGTAACTGCCTCCGTAGCGGGTAATACTCACGCCACCGGTGTCCTGCGCAACAAACTGAATCTGGCCTTCACTTCCATCAGTGACGGATGATACGGGGCCGCCGAAAGACTCTGTCGGAATCCCGCCAGCGGCGTAGCCGCTCGGTACAATGGTCATGCCGTTGGAGCCGCCGGCAATAAATCCGCCGGCAAATGTACTCGTCGCAGTCGACGACGTGGCGACAAAGCTTGCGGCGTCGACGAGGTTGGTGAAGTGACCGGTGCCGTTCACGTCGAGGAGATAGTTGGGGACTGTTGTGCCGATGCCGACGTTGCCGCTCGCTGTGATGCGCATGCTTTCAGTCTCGCCAGTCTGACCGGGACGGGTCGTTGCAAAGACCAAGTGACCACTGCTGTCGGTAGAAGATGCGGTAACGGCTGAAAGTGTGTAAATCTTTGCTGCCGTCGAGAACGCTGCACCATTGAACGACATAAACTCCATCGTGCCGAGATACTGCCCTGCAGTACTGGTAGCAGGAGAACTTTGTGTCCCAAAAGCACTCTCGAAACGAATGCCCGTTCCGAATGTCGAACCGTATCGGACCATATCTAAACCGTTCGTGCCGGTGCCTTGAATCGAAAGTGTACCTCCGCCGCCGGAAACAGGAATTGCTCCCGGAACAACACCAATACCGACCTTGCCATTATCTTCGATTACAAATTGTGGTTTGTTGTTACTGTCTGCAAAGACGAAGCCAGGGGTGGCGCCGGTATCTACTCCCGTAATCGAAAGCTTGCCCCAGGGGGTGGTGGTGCCGATGCCGACGAAGGTAGATGTTGCTATGGTAAGCGCTTGTGTGCCCCCCACCTTGAGCGCGAGCGGGCTTGCCGATCCACCGGTAAGGTAGTTACTGTCGATCGTTGCGTAGGTGCCATCATGGTAAAGAAAGAGGCCGGACGATCCGCCGTTCTTTATAATACTTAATCCACCGAGCGAATTGTTCGCGGTCTGCTGAACGGTAAGCGCGGTCGGGGGAGTAGATGTACCGATGCCGAAAGGAGCGGGAAAGTTCATGTACAGACGAGGGAAAACGGTTGGATCAGTCGTGTAGACACTACTCATGGACATTGCAGCGGCGTTATTACCAATTTTACTCCACCCATTTGCGGTGTAGGATTTAATATTCACTGATACCTGATTACATGACCCTCCCGACAAGTCTGCTATGACGACATACCAACGCGAATTTGTGGCATCCCACTGGGGATCCGACACCGTAAACGTGTTCGCCGCCCCTAGTAGTTTTGGCACGCTTGTCTGGAGTCCTCGTAGCAACCCATTTTCAACAAGATACAGACTACCAAAGCTCTTTGTAAATGCTCCGACAGCATTCGGAGCACAATATTCAGAAGCCACTGTAATGTCATATTCACCCTGCACTCGTGTATTAGCCGGCCAGTAAATTTGCACTTTTTGATTTGCGACACCGTATTGAAAAGTATTGATGAGGAATGTTCTCTCAGATGTATATCCACCGGCAAAGTTTAATGCTTGCGTATTGAGAATCCCATTCACATCAAGTGTTGCTTGCGGTGCTGTCGTCCCAATCCCGACATTTCCATTCTGCAAAATATTGAAGGTGCTGCTCGCTGCGGTGAGTCCTCCCGCAAACGTACTCGTCGCATTGGTCGAGGTGACATTGAGATTTCCCGCGAGCGTCGTATCCCCCGATACTGAGAGTGATGTTGCAGAAACCGGGCCGCCGGAGAACGAGGTGTTGGTGATCGATCCTCCCGTGATTGTCGGATTCGTGATTGCGATGTTGGTAAGCTGGCCGATGTTGCTCATGGCGGCGATGGTGTTAGATGAACCGCCGCCGAGGGGAATGGAAGACGAGACACCGTAGGTCTGTGATGAGATTGCCTGTTGGAGTGCGGCGATCTGGCTGGTGAGATTCGGAGATGACGGAGTATGTGCTGCAGAAGTGAGGAGTGCGTTGATTGTCTCTACACGGGCAGCGAGAACGCCGAGTGCGCTTTGAATGGCGAAGATGTTGACGGAAGGTGCGGGGCTGACCGAGGCTTGGGAGAGTGTTTGTATAGCGCCCGGATTGACCGGCGAAGTAGTCGGGGGTGTGGCTGATGCCGGCGCAGGTGTCTGTGATGCGCCGACGGCTGCCGATTGTGCCGCAGTGCCTGTCGGCACTGAGGAATCCGAGGCGGTTGAAGGATTGTGCGGAACAAGATGCTGAAACCACGCGATGAGGTTCAAGAACGCTGATTCCGCGTCGGCAATGACTGATGCGACGGGAGATGTAGTGGAACTAGAATCCTGTGCGAATGAAGTGCGCGGAATGGAAAGTACGCTCGATGCGAGAAGAAGAATTACAATGATGCCAACCCCCCCCCGCAATGATTTCATACCCGTTAGTATGACACACTACCCCCCCCCGAAGCTTTTTAAGTGGGGATAACCAAACGACCGTAATTGTCCGCCCTGCTTGTATGATATTCTGATACGTGATGAAAAAGAAAGCGGTACGCGAAGTGGTGATTTATCAGGCAAAAGACGGAGCGATCGAACTGCGGGGAGATTTTGAACGCGAGACGGTATGGGCGACGCTCGACCAAATTGCTACCGTGTTCGGCCGCGATAAGTCCGTTATCTCAAGGCACTTGAGAAATATCTTTACAGATGGCGAATTGTACAGAAATTCAGTTGTTGCAAAAAATGCAACAACTGCTGCCGACGGAAAAGTATACCAAGTCGAGTACTACAACCTCGATGCAATCATATCCGTCGGGTACCGCGTCAATTCCAAGAAAGCGACACAGTTCCGCCAATGGGCCACCAAGACGCTCCGTGAGCACATCACGCGCGGGTACACGCTCAATCGTAAGCAAATCGGCGCGCACTACGACGAGTTCTTGAAAGCGGTCGGTGATATGCAGGTACTTCTGCCAGAGAGTGTGGCGCGTTTGCATTCGTATGGTTCTTGCGCAAGGCACGCGCCAAGCGCAGTCACAGCATCAATCCTGCCGCACTTACTGCGCTCACACTGTTCGTCGCCGAGAGCGATCCAAAACGCAAAGAGCAGATGATTGCGCTCATTACGCAGTTGTTGCGATAGCGGGGCATACATCTGCACGAACACGCCGCCACGCATGAAGTGACGGCGCGATTTCTCAACACATCAAACGGGCTTACCTAAGGGCATGACACCTCCCCAAGGCGACGCCTTGGGGATTTATACACAACAAAAACCGCCACATCAGACGTGGCGGTTTTTGTAGGACTGGACGCACGCATTATGTCGTCGTAATTGGCTTTCCGATGGTCTCCTGGAGGTTACCGAAGCTGTCGGTCGATTGGATGACATAGTAGTA
>CAINVT010000031.1 GCA_903854215.1 uncultured bacterium
GAGGGGTTATGTTTCAAGTTCCGCGCGACCGCTGGGACTTGGAGGACCAAGAATTCTCCCAATTGCGGGAGGTCAAAAAACTTCTTGGGCCTCAGTTTGATGAGGCAGTCAGCCGCCTCATGGAATACCCCGACATCGTCGTCGGGAAGTGCCTCGACGATATGTTGGAAAAGAGCCACGCCTTGCGAAAGGCGTGGCTCCGTGGGGCGAAAATCCAGACCGTGTAAGTAGCCTTCTAGTACATCTGCACACTCGCATCGGAAAGCTAAGCGAGTATAAAGAAACTTTCCACAGTCCGAGGAGGACATCATGCCCAGCATCTTCGACAAAAAGCCCATGGTTCCGGCCGTGGATCACCTCGCTCGCGCCCGCGCGCGGCTGATGCAAAATCAGTTGGCACGCGAGTCGCAACTCCACGACTTCATCACGGAGGCCGGGGCGCGCGGCGACAACGTCGCCGCGGATGGCTTCCGCCGCACCTTGGCGAAGCTCGTGAGGGATCGCGAGGATAGCTGATCCCGGCAGTTTTTCTGACGATTTTACTGTAATAAAATCGTCACTCTTTTTCAGGATATTTTTCTGCATGCGATCGTCGCATGCAGGTATCCTGATAGGAGGGGAACATGGGCGTCCGCCACATGTCCGAACGGCGCCACGGCGCGCAGTTCTTCGACCGCGGCCCTGGCCGCGACCTGCGCGAGTTGGGCCTCAAGCCCCGCCGCGTGGGCCGCTCGGCCCGCTCGTCCGATTCCGGCTTGCCGTCGGAGTACGACGACAAGCCGCACGCGCGGCGCGGCAACGGCTGGAAGGTCCACCGGAAAAGCCGGTACCACTAGCCTGGTCGGAGGTGAGACATACCTCATCTTGGCAATAGAAACAAAAAATGTTCGCATCCGGACAGTGGCGAGATCGAACATTGTTCAAAACAGGAGGCGTCAATGAGACGCAAGAATGGAAAGGCCGTGCGAGCGGTCAATCTCGCTGCCAAGTCGCTGCGGCTCGGCCAATTCCGACACCGCGTGGTGCCGGACAAGAAAAAATACGTCCGAAAGGGACGCAACTCCTCCTCGAACATCACGTTCGAGGATTCTTTTCAGTTCGCGAATAGTCGTGGGCTGATCGAATGAATGAAGGTTGAAGCCATGGAAATGAATCCCGTAAGTATTTGGATCGGGCAGCACCTTTCGTCGCCGACGTGGGTGTGGCTTGTTATCGCCATCATTATTTCGATGATGACTGAGCGTGCGTGGCCTGTCGTGTTGTATTTTGTGTGGTTGTTCTTATACGTTATGTCTCAAGACTAAACGAGCGGGCGGATACTCTCGGTGTCCGTCCGCTTTTTGGTGTGATCGGATCGCTCCCAGATCGTCCCTGTAGTATAGTTTGATCAATGAAAAAGAAGCTCAACAAGCGAGAACTGCGCGAATTATGGGGCGAGACAGGTCCGTACTCACAGGCAAACCTTATAAAAGAAGTACGGATATTGGACGATTCCGTGAGCAGGACATTTTTGACAGTCGAAGTAGATATCAATCCGACGACATTTGAAATTGTGTTTGCCAATCGCGATCACCCGGACTTTACAGATGATAGAGCGGTGCAGCAGCTGCTTGATAGCGCTGAAGACCGACGGCCATTTAACGGGTATGTATCCATGGCTTTTACGGGAGAATACGTCGAGCCGATGATCATCGCAGCTGCCGAATTAGCCCTGAGTCGAGCGCAGGCGACCGTCATCAAGATGCATCGATTCGTGATGGAAAATTATTCCTAGGTACCGTTAAACCACTTTCTTCACCTCCTGTCGCATATACAGCTTGATCGTGTCGAGCGATACTTCCTTTCCTGTCATAAATCGGATCGGTTCAGTGGTGATATCGTCAAAATACACGAGGCTTTTCAATATTAAATTGCGATCAAGTGTGGGCATTTTTTGAGCTGCGAGATCGAGCAGCTCGGCGAGCGGGAACAGATTCAAGATAAAGTAGAGGTCGACATAATCTTTCATTGTTGATCGGCTCGTGATCGCGGAGAATTTCATGCAGGCGATATCCTCGATAGAAGCGAGTGCGAGATTTCCGCTCTCCACGAGTGGGCGCACCATCGCGTATGGAAATGTCATGAACGACACTGATACCGCACCGTCGATGATGATGCCGAGCGTGTTCTTTTCGTCTTGTGTCTTGAGAAGGCTGTGCCCTGCGAAGGTCTCGATGCACTCAGAAAACAGTGCGGCCGTGTCGAACGGTTCAACGGTGAAGAAATCGAAGTCGATACTATCGCGATGGTCGATCTGCAGCGCAAGCGAGGTGCCGCCTGCTAGGTAAAATCGCGACCGAAACGTTTCGAAAACGGGCAGGAGCGCTCGTCTCGCGTCGTCGAGGATTTCGTAATGCATGGTCATACGATCGCGCGCTGAGTCGAACGGGGTGAGGTGCCATAAATAAGCGACCAGAGAGATAGGGATTTCTTCCCCCAATCGCTAATCGGCGTGGATTCGATGACGGCTCGTATGTCCTCGGAAGAATAAGTGGATCGGAGCCACATAGTCGACTCGCTCGAACCATAGTCGAGGATGTTCTTGATGATGATATGCCTATCGCTCATCACATCAAGCCTTGAGAGGTCGTATGACCAGAGAAACGGTTGCAAAAACACGGGCAAGGGTCGTCCCATATGGTCGTATTATACCACGAATATGGCATTAGTTCTCGTGATTTGTATGCTTGCCATGACTGGAGGAAGCGTGGCCGACCGGTTCGGGATTGCCTTCGAGGAAACGAAGAGTCTGTTCGTTGCGCAGGGCGTGGATGACATTGGCGCGAAGTGCCTGTGGATCGGCTTTGGGGTAGTGCTCGAGCGCGTGCGTGAGTTCATGATTGACGACATCCGCCGGAGGTTCGATCTTTTGTTGATGGGCGATCTCGGCGAGCAGAAGCCTGACTTTGACGCGCATGTCGGCGCCTTCTTCCCAGCTTTTGCGCAATTCCTCGCGCGTTTTCTTGGTGTCGGCCAGATATCGCTCCATCGTTGCACCGGAACGACCGATGTCTTCTGCGAAGCGTGCTTCGATATCGTCGAGTTCGTATTCACGAAGTGTGGATGGATAGGAGATTTTCGACGCTTTTGCGAGTTCATCGAGGATCGCACCACGGCGCTTCTGATCCGCCTGCATTTCCTTTTCGGTTTGCATATTGGCTGAGAGGGCTGCTTCGAATGCTTTTGCATCGTCGTAGCCGATCGACTGCGCGAACGCGTCGTCAAGTGCGGGTAATTCTCCTTCGGTCATCGCACGAGCTTCTTCGGATGCTTTTTGTGGCTCCGATCCGGATTCGATCTTGTCGATTCGGGCGCGTTCGCGGCGCAGGTGAAGCATCGCATCGGCGCGCTCTTTGTCGGTTACCGAGACCACTTCTTTTGCATCGATGTGTTTTTTTGCGACTGACATATAGTCGGTAAGTTCAACCTTGGGTGCGCGTCCGGCGTGCGCGGTAAATGTCATCGGCCTACCGAGGGTAGGGGAATCAGTCGTAACTTTGGGCGACTCGATGATCAGGATTTGTTCCTTGGCGAGAATCTCCGGTAATTCGTTCTGGATCGCACGTTCGGCGGCAAGTCGCATGACCGCATCATCGCCATAGATCTGTGCGATGCGGTCTTGAGGAACCTTGCCCGGTCGAAAGCCGTCAAGTTTGGCGGTTTTTTGTAACTCGTTCAGCGTTTCTGTACGGTATTTTTCCATCGATTCCGCGGTAATCTCGGCGGAAACTTCGACCGTCCATTCCTTATCGTCGCGTGTAATCTGTACATTTGTGGTGCTCATTGCGCGAGTTTAGCAGAAAATAGCGCGATTGCCACAAAAAACAGAGCTCAGAGCTTGGGATCCCAAAAGCTCTGAGCTTTGTTTTTTGTACCCCTTTCACTTATTTCGTTATATCCGGCAATGTCGTCGTGCCGGCAGGGATGTACGTCGCCGCTTGTGTCTGGTCGTTCCGCTTATTAAGTCGTGCATTCCATGAGTAAAACGCCCCGAAGACGAGGAGTGCAAGAATGATGACAATGCCGAATACCGGACCGAAAGCAGCTCGACGCGGTCGTACCGCGTGCTCCGGCTCGAGGATGGGAAATTGTTCGGGCGAGGGAGAAGCAGGCATGGCGCCATTGTAGCACCTCGCTCCTAGGGGAAGACGCTTCGATATATCTGTGGAAAAGCTCGATCGAATCTGATATTGAATTGCATCTGCCAGTACCTATGCTTCCAACTTCGGCTTATATTCCTTTTCGTAGCGCTCGGCGCTTTCGCGGATGATCTTGACCGCTTCGTCGACATTCAAGAATTCCCCGACGACACCGGTGCCCGGCTTCTTGAGCGCTTTGTAATTTTCCCAGTAGTATTTCGTCTGTGTCTTGAAATATTCACCGAGGTCATCAACGGATTTGATATGGTCAACGCGTTTGTCATCCGCGAGAACGCCGATGATCTTGTCGTCCACCTCGCCGCCGTCGATAAATTTCATCGCACCGATAATGCGGATCTCGGCAACACATCCGGCGATGAGAGGTTCGGTTATGCCGACAACTTCAATGTCCAAAGGGTCGTTATCAAGGTCCCATGTCTGTGGGATCGCTCCGTAGGTGAATGGATACGCGAGCGATGAATAACCGACACGATCGAGCTTGAGCTGGCCTGATTCGGTAATGATCTCGTATTTGTTGATAGAACCCGATGAGACTTCTACGATCGTGTTCACGACAGTATTCTTTTCGTCGGTGAATGCAGGCAGCACGTGCAAAAGATTGAGCATGTATTTTGATGGTTGGTGATCGATATTTGCCATAGGGACAGTTGATAGTTCTTAGTTGATAGTTGTCAGTGAAAAGTGTATCAAAAAGCGCGGCGGTGTCTACGACACCGCCGCGCTTCGAGATCTTATGTACCTGCGTTATTTCGTATCGACCTCAACCTCTGCTGGTTCCTCTGAAGAATCCTTGTCTGTCGTTTCATTCTCGGCTTCGGAGACGACATCGCGATTTTGTGATTGAGGATCGGCGGTCGTATCACCCATATCGGTCGCCGCGTCATCATCACCCGAGATGTCCGCTTTTGTCTGGCCGAACGCATCGTCAGATTTGATCGATCCATCAGGACTGATCTCCATATGTGCATCCGATACTTCCTCCGCCGGTACAGTCTGCGGGGAAGCGGTCTCGGCGGCAGCGACTTGTTCGCCTGCCCCGAGCTCGCTCGAGGGGCCGCCTACCGAACGAATATCAATCTTCCAGCCGGTGAGTCGTGCCGCGAGTCGGACGTTTTGTCCACCGCGGCCGATCGCGAGTGATTGCTGATCCTCGGCGACCTGTACGATCGCGCGATTCTCTTTCTCAATAAGCTCGATTGAGATTATTTGTGCTGGTTTGAGTGCTTCTTTAACGAAGTCGACGGGAGTTTCTGACCATTCAATTACGTCTATTTTCTCACCACCGAGCTCGGAAGTTACGACGGCAACGCGAACACCGCGCTGGCCGACGAGTGCGCCGACAGGATCGACATGTTCATCAATAGAATGGACTGCAATCTTCGCGCGACTGCCCGGTTCACGGACGATACCCTTGACCTCGACGGTGCCGTTCGCCATTTCTGGCACTTCGGCTTCGAAAAGTTTTGTAAGGAAATGCGGATGTGAACGCGAAAGACGGATGAATGTGCCGCGTACACCTTCATCTACACGCAAAAGAAGCGCGCGAACACGTTCGCCTTGGCGGTAATGTTCGCCGGGAATCTGTTCGTCGTAGGGGAGAATGGCGGTCGCACGGCCAAGATCAATGTAGAGATTACCGCGTTCGAATCGTTGAACGTGTCCTGTGACGATGGAACCTTCGCGCTCTCCGTATTCTGCGATGATACTAGCCCGCTCAGCTTCGCGGATCTTCTGCATAATGACCTGCTTCGCGGCTTGTGCCGCGATGCGTCCGAAGTCGTCATGCATATCAAGCGGGAAGGAAATCTCCTCATCGAGCTGTGCATCGCGCTTAATGCGGCGCGCATCCTCAAGCATGATGTGCTGTTCAGGATTGAATCGTGAACGTTGGTCTTCGCTGCCGGTGCTTTCCTCGTCTTCTTTGCGGACCAAGGTGTCGTCGACGACGATCTTCGCTTGGCGGAATTCCATATCACCGGTTTCCGGATTGAACGTTGCACGGACGATCTGGCCGCGCTTGCCGTATTCGCGGCGATACGCAGCGGCGAGTGCTGTCGCGAGGGCCTCGACGACGCTTTCACGGCTGATGCCGCGTTCGGTCTGAAGCTCATCGAGCGCAGAATTGAGTACTTTTAGATCAAAGAGTGCCATAAATATAGCTGGTAGGTCTTAGCTTGTAGCTTGTAGTAAATACTTCAAACAAAATTCCGGCGAGTGCCGGAACGGATACAGAAAGTGTACCGGATTTGGCGAATAAGTCAAATTTTGCGGCGGATGGCCTTTATTTGTTCATCCCCAATATGATTCCGATACGTCGGCGGATATTCTCGAGCGTTTCCGAATCTGCTCGCGCGATCTTTTTGAGCACTCGAGCGTCGATATCGAGCGTTTTCAACTGATCGATGAGAACAACTCCCGCAACACCATTTGCTTTGATCGGTACCTCGTTACTGTATCCTTTTGCATGAGAGGTAATAGGACACACGACGCAGAGCCGACTCACCGCGATGTATGCGTGTTCGGATACGACGATTGCCGGTCTACGGCCCGATTGTTCATGTCCATGCGTGGGGGAGAAATCCACCCATACGATATCTCCCGCAGAAGGAATATAGTTCTTCACCATACCTCACGGCCGACCGGCGCCCCGTATTCTATGAGTGAATGCCGGTCTTTCTCGGTCCTTCCGCGGACCATGTCGGCGAGCGTCAAAGGTGTTTTCTTTGTTGCCGGAAGCTTGGTCAAGATCAGTGAATCGCCGCGAAGTGTCGTCGTCACACATGCATCGTCAAGCTTGAGCGTATCAACGAATGCCTTGGGGATAAGGATTCCATGCCCGTTGCCCCATTTGCGCACGTTCGATGTATAGAATATTTCATTCTTTTGAGCCATGCCGATAAGTATAAACGATGTTTAAACAGCGTCAAGCAGATACAACTTATCGCCACAGGAAATACCAACTCAACAGCGCTCCGAAGATGCCGAAAAGGTAGCCCAGCGGTACGATCTTGCGTCCGCCGATCTTGAACCACGGATAGTAGTCTGAAAATGGCGTATAAAACTCTCGAAGCTCAACGACGGGATTCACCACAAACCATCCGAAGTCCTCAATAACCAGTCCTGAAAGAAAAGCACTCAATACGATGCCGAAATACCGCGTGTTCCAGCCGAAAATAATGAACGGTAGCGTTATGAGGAGCGGATACATGACGAAGAACAGGTAGAAATGGTACGCCGGTAACGTAAAACCACGCATCGTTATTTTCCATCCAAGCTTGCGCTTGTCCCATGGATTACGCCCCTCGACGTACGCTTCCCAGAACGAATTCGCGATCATTGCTCCGTAGATCCATATGAATATGAGAACTGTTTGCATGCAAAAACTATATCATGATGGGGTTCGAGACGAGTAGTGCAAGTAGTGATGATATAATGAACATCACGATATGTATATTTCCGACACACATCTCAAAGCATTTCTCGCCGATGCCGGACTTGTCTCGGCGAAGGATTTTGATGCGGCCGAAAAAGAATCCAAAGAATCGGGGAAGCCGGTCGGCGATATTCTCACCGCGAAGAATGCGATCGGCGAAGATGAACTCCGCCGTACCTATGCGTACATTCTTGGTATTCCGTTCGTCTCGCTTACGGGGACGAACATAAAATATGAGACTCTGAGCGAGATCCCGGAACCGGTCGCACGTCGCAACAATATCATTGCGTACAGCCATCGTGGCGACGAGCTTGAGGTTGCGATGCTCGATACCGACGATCTGGCGGCGATTGATTTCATCAAAAAGAAGACGCAACTCAAAGTGCTTGCGCGCCTTACCGATGTCGCATCAATCAAGTCAGCTCTCAAACAATACCAGCAGGGACTCAAAGATAATCTCGGTGACGTCATTCGCCGCGAGACGGCCGCGCTCGAGAAAACGCCCGACGGTAAAGAAGAAAATCTGCAACAGATCGCCGAAGGCGTACCGGCAGTGCGCATCGTTGACACGCTCTTGCGGCATGCGAGTGCACAGAATGCATCCGATATCCACATCGAGCCACTCGAAGGCTCACTCCTCATTCGCTATCGCATCGACGGTATCTTGCATGACGCGATGGAATTACCGAAGCATGCTGCGGGTGCGATTACGGCGCGTATCAAAGTGCTTGCCAACATGAAACTCGACGAAAAGCGTTTGCCGCAGGATGGCCGTTTCAGTACCGAAGGTGCGGGTGAAAAAGTCTCGTTCCGCGTCTCGATACTTCCCACGTATTTCGGCGAAAAGATCGTCATGCGCCTTTTGCGTGACAGTGTCTCCGGTTTCACCCTTGAATCGATCGGATTCCACGGCACCGGGCTCGAACGCATGCACGATGCGATGAAAAAGACCACCGGCCTGGTGCTTACTACGGGCCCGACCGGTGCCGGTAAATCAACGACCTTGTATACGCTCTTGGATATCGTGAATACGCCCAACGTGAACATCTCGACGATCGAAGATCCGATCGAATATCAGATGGCTCGCGTCAACCAGACACAGGTGCGCCCCGAGATCGGTTTCACCTTTGCCAACGGCTTGCGCAGCCTCGTTCGTCAAGATCCGGACATCGTCATGGTCGGCGAAATCCGCGACAAAGAAACGGCATCGCTCGCGGTGAACGCCGCACTGACCGGTCACCTCGTGCTCTCTACATTGCATACCAACTCGGCCGCGGGCGCCGTAGCACGTCTCTTGGATATGGGTATCGAACCGTTTCTCCTCGTTTCGACCTTGCGTGTCATCATCGGCCAGCGCTTGGTGCGCAAGCTTGATGCTAATAAAGAGGAATATAATCTCTCACGTGATGAACAGGCGGAATTCGAACACATCGTCGATCAGGGCGCTGTATTGCGTGCACTAAAAGGTGAGAAGATCGTCGCGAAGGATGCCACGTGGAAAAACATACCATTCTTTCATCCAAAAGAGAGCACCGACCACCCGTCGGGCTATGGCGGCCGCGTCGGTATCTATGAAGTCCTGCCGGTCACTGCAACAATAAAGGAACTCGTCATCAAAGGTGCGACCGATGATGCGATAGAAGATCAAGCAAGAACGGAAGGCATGCTTACCATGAACGAAGACGGCATCTTCAAGGCGGCACAAGGGATTACGTCGATCGAAGAGGTGTTGCGTGTGATTACGGAGTAGTTATTTCTCGTGGTTCCAAACCATGACCCCCAGCAAATTCATGTCTCTATTTAGAAAAACAAAGGACGGGATGCTTGCGCGCTTCCCGTCCGTTTTCTAGACTGTCTTGGTTCAAGATCAGAGGTGCATCGCCAGAAAGGGGATGCTGAAGCCAATCATCGTGGATTGTGAAATTAGTAATTCTTCGTCCGATTCAACTGACCCTATCTGTGCGACGCGGAGTGTCCTCATGTGCATGTCTGAGAACGAAGCCCGAGTCACCTTCGTTGGTCGTTAATACATAGACATCGCTCATATAATAACGATTACGAGGATGTTCCAACGTCATCTTCGCGAGATATGACTCGGCGACTTGAGGAGAACGGAAGTATTCATGCCTTATAAAGGGTGTGCCGCCATAGGGGTTATCACCAATACTTTCCACACATTTCCAAATCACGATGCGCCATGTACCCGATAAAGACGTGAGCCGAGCGAGTGGGCGAACTGAGCGTGCCATGACGGTCTCCTTATGGGCTTTTCTTTGTCTCAAACGACTATACGTTGGCTTCCTATTTTGTACAAGTAAATTTGCGCCAGATAAGTTTCACTTACTGGCGTCCTCGTTCTCGGCCGAGTCGTTCTCTGGTTCGTCGTCGTCTTCCGCACCTTCATTGGGCGCATCGGTGTGCTCGTCTTTGCCCTCTTTATCGGATGCATCGGTCTGTAATCCACCTACGATGATATGTTTTTGGGGCGGATTTCTTTGATCTTCGCGATCACGTAACCATTCTTCGTGTTCGGTATCAGTCATATGAGAATGCGACACCAACAGTATACCAGTAATCGAATCGGCGTTTTAGAGAAAGAACCCCTTGAAATTATCGCGGGGTTCTCACGGGCTAGCGCGGGACGGAAACGGCTCGGTTTCGATGAGGTTGCGTAGCTTCGTCATACCATCACCAACTAACCACTGGACTCAATCATCCCCATCCCTCATACTGGAGCGATGGCCACAGCACTTTCTGTCGCAGCGCACGACAGCGTAGAGGAGTTGCGCGAGCATATTACTCATATTAATGATGAGGGGCACC
>CAINVT010000032.1 GCA_903854215.1 uncultured bacterium
GGCTGCTTCGCCGTCGGCGGCAATTGTCTCTCGCACTCAAATCTCGGCGGTATCGTACCAATTCTCAACGGTGGCACCAACGCCACTTCATATACATCAGGTCAACTCCTCTCCTTCAACGGCACTTCCTTTGTTTCGACTTCAACGATCGGGAATAATCAACTCCAAAATTCAAGCATCTCCATCAACGGTACGAGCGCATCACTCGGTGGTACGTATACCATCGCTGCCGCTTCCTCAACACTCCTTGCCAACAACAATACGTTCTCAGGATCGGACATTTTCTCCAGTCTTTTGAGTATGACAAACGGATTCATCTCCACCGCTTCTTCAACCATCGGTAACGGCACACAAACAGGCGGCCTTACTATATTGGGTGGCGCAACGACGACAGGCAATGCGTACTTTGGCAGCAACGTCGGGATAAGTAATACAAACCCAACTTACAACCTCGATGTTACGGGCAACGGACACTTCACCACTTTTGTTGATGCGCGAAACTTTGTCGCCACTTCAACCAGCGTTGCTACCACCCTCGCGGGGCCTGTCTATATGGGTTCAACAGCCGCCTATGGCCCCGTTGGCGTAACATTCCCCTCGACTCAAATTAACCGCACGAGTGCGGGTGGCATTGGCATGGCTTCTTTTGGTTCAGCGTCGACTAACAATCCCAACATTGTATTTAGCAAATCAGACGGTACAACCCTCGGCGACTATACGACAACTGCGTCGGGCGACGTACTCGGTCAACTTATGTTTGCGGGAGCGGACGGCACCTCTTTCTACCGGGCAGGAAGTATTAACGCTGTAGTTGATGGAGCAGTTAGTGCGGCTGTTGTACCAGGGCGTCTTGGATTTCAAACCACAAACACGGCAGGTACTCTGCTTGAAGCAATGAGGATTAACTCTGCTCAACAGGTGGGCATAGGAGGTTTTAACCCTGCCGCTCGGCTCAACATTGGAGGCGCAAATTCTGCCGCGTCATGGACGACGACCGGTCTCAACTTTGCTGTCAACGCAAACACACTTACCGATACCTCCTCCAATGCAACGACAATCGGTACCCGTGTCGCCAACTCCTTTGGTCAACCTATCTTAGCCTTTAGCCTCGCCACCTCTACTGTTACTAATGCCTATAACCTCTACATTGCAGGTGCTCCCAAGAGCGACTCTGCCAGCTCCTCTATCATCACCAGCTCTAGTGCACTCTATATTGCTAACGGCTCACTTGCGTCTGGTGGTGTAGTTACGAACGGGTATGGCCTCACGGTCAATGCGCCAACGGGTGCCACCAATAACTACGCGGCAACATTCCTCGGTGGCAACGTCGGGATCGGCACCAGTACGCCGGTGTCGTCGGTCTCACTTCAAACATATGGAGACATTCGTGTGGGTACTTCGGGTACGAATGGTTGTCTCCAGAATTATGCGGGAACCGGACTCGTGGGCACGTGCTCGTCCGATGCGCGACTCAAGACGGTGATCGGCGACGTACCGAATACGTTGAGTGGAATCACCAATCTCAATCTCGTCAACTTCCACTGGAATGACATTGCCGCGTCGTTGTATCAGGATAATCAGAATGTGATCAACACCGGCGTCATTGCTCAGAATGTGCAGCAATCCTTCCCAGAACTCGTAACAGTCGACAATAAGGGATATGATCGGTGAATTACACCAACCTCAACCTGTATGGTCTCGCCGCGATCAAGCAGATCAACCAGGTCTTCGATGCAAGCGATGCTACGACCTCGATGCCTTCGATCTTGTCCTTGTACCAGGGTGGATCAAATCCGGCTCTGACGATCGATACGCTCGGTGACCTCTCGATCGGCACCTCGACCGCGAGCGCGGTCCAGCAGAAACTGTGTCTCAACGGACAATGCATCACCAACTTCGATTTTGCGAATGCCACCTCGACTGCTTCGACGACGGCGAGCGACGAAGCACGTATTTCGCACCTCGAGAATCAGATTCTTGGACTGGCTGCTCCGTCGTCGAGTTTGGCTCAAACAGTCTCGGTGTCTTCCGGTCTCAGTAGTATCGACTTCATCTCCGTATTCACCGATGTTTTGGACCAGCTGAACACACTCGGCGTCACGGTATCGCAAAACCTGCTCCATGCCGTCAAGATCATCGCCGACAACTTACAGATCGGCTCGGCTGCGCATCCGACCGGTATCACGATGTATGACACCGTCTCTGGTCAGCCGTACTGCTTCGAAATGGCAAACGGTGACGCAACCACGACGCCAGGTGCTTGTATCGACATCTTGCCGCCGACAACCGCGACCACCTCGACAAGCTCGGGGCAAGCAAGCTCGGCGACATCGACTTCGTCGGGTGCACCGGTGTTGCAAATCAGTGGTAACAATCCGGCGACCATCAATGTTGGTGCGACGTACACCGACCTCGGTGCAACGATCACCGGGCCGACCGCCGACCTTAATCTCGGTATTATGGCGTCGGTCGACGGTGCAACCTCAACGCCGATCTCATCCGTTTTGGTCGATACCACAGCACCAGGGACACATACCATCGTCTACAGTGCAACTGACCAAAATGGACTTACCAGTACCGCAACGCGAACGGTGAATGTAATTGATCCGAACGCGGGTACCAGTTCCACCGCAACATCAACCACTGACAGTACTGCATCGTCAACGACCGCCGTATCAACAACTGATGCGAGCTCGACCACACCATAATGCGCATGGGCACCATCATAGTGCCCATGCGCATCATGCGCAGGCGTCGGCGTGACATTTTTTCACATGATATAGTGTGAGCTACATACCAGTTATCAAATACATACTTATATGGCACGAGTAGCTATCAACGGATTTGGGCGCATCGGACGGGGATTTATGAGAGCCGCCTACGTCGGAGGCTTCGGCGAGCTGAGGGAGGGGATTGAGATCGTTGCGATCAATGACCTCACGTCGGCGGAGAATCTCGCATACCTTTTGAAATATGATTCTGTGTACGGCCGAGCGCCGTTTGAAGTTTCCGCGGGCGATCATGCACTCGTCGTCGGCGGGGTAGTGATCCCCGTCTTGGCAGAACGCGATCCGGCCAAACTTCCATGGAAAGATATGAACGTCGATATCGTCGTCGAATCGACGGGGTTCTTCACCGAGGGAGCGAAGGCACATGCGCATATCGATGCGGGTGCCAAACGCGTGGTCATCTCAGCTCCCGGCAAAGGGGAAGTCGATACGATATTGATCGGCGCGAACGAAGACAAATTCGCGACCTGCGTTATCAGTTCCAATGCATCATGTACGACCAATGCCGCATCACCCCTGATCGGCATACTTGATGAAGCGATCGGTATTGAGCGAGCAGTGCTCAACACGACGCACGCATACACCGCGAGCCAAGCCCTGGTCGATGCGCCGAGCACGAAGGACATGAAAGAGGGGAGAGCGGCCGCCTTGAATATCGTCCCGACATCGACCGGTGCTGCCATTGCGACAACGATCGCGTATCCGTCGCTTGCAGGGAAGTTCGATGGTATCAGTTTGCGCGTGCCGGTACCTGCCGGATCGATCGTCGATATCACCTTCGTACCGAAGCGTGCGACTTCGGTCGATGAGGTGAATGGTGCATTGAAAGCCGCTGCACAGAATGATCGCTGGAAGCGTGTCTTTGCAGTCACTGAAGAGCCGCTCGTCTCGCGCGATATTGTTGGCCTTCCGTATGGATCGATCGCCGATCTCGGCATGACACGTGTCGTGGACGGTATGCTCGTGAAGGTGCTCGCGTGGTACGACAATGAAGCTGGATATTCTCACACACTTGTCGAACATGTCAATGCTGTCGCGAAGTATCTATAGTTATCAGTGGATAGTAGTCAGTGTACAGTATGGGGGTCAAATCTTTTCACGAGCTTATTATATGGCAGAAGGGGATGGAACTCGCAAAAGAGGTCTATCTTCTCACAAAGAAATTGCCTCAGAAAGAACGTTTTGGAATCGTGAGTCAAATTCAGCGAAGTGCCGTCTCTATTCCGTCGAACATTGCTGAAGGAAGTAAACGTGGAACATCAAAAGATTACGGGCGCTTCTTGCGAATTTCCATGGGCTCAGCTGCTGAACTTGAAACACAACTTTTACTGATCAGGGGAATTTATGGGATAGACATAAGTGACCATATCAATCTTCTGATCGAAATCCAGAAAATGCTCGAGGTAATCATTAGACGTCTTCGTATTTAGCTGTACACTGACCACTATCCACTGACCACTGTTATGAAAATCTATTTTGCATCCGACCATGCGGGATTTGAGCTCAAGAATGAATTGCTTGCATTCGTGCGCGATGAGTTGCATCTCGAAGTACAGGATTGTGGTGCGCTCGTGTATGATCCGAACGATGATTATCCCGCATTGATCGCAAGCGCTGCGCGGTCGCTTTCACGCGATGTTGCCGACGGCAAAGATTCGCGTGCGATCATCATCGGCGCATCTGGCCAAGGAGAAGCGATCGTCGCGAATCGATATGCCCACGTGCGTGCGGTCGTGTATTACGGAGCTACCGGTGTGCAGACGGATATTTCCGGCAATGAGCTCGATATGATCTCATCGACACGCGCACATAATGATGCGAATGCGCTTTCGCTCGGTGCGCGATTCATTTCATTGTCCGATGCTACAACTGTCGTACAAAAATGGCTTTCGACTCCGTTTTCGGGCGAAGAACGACACACACGACGTATTGCACAGATCGATGCATTAATCACAGACAATGAATAACGAGATCACAATCATACCGACATGCATCCCACAAAGTGGTAGTGATGTAGTCGACAAAATACAGCAGGTGAGCCGTTTTTCTGATACTCTGCATATCGATATCAACGATGGGATTTTTGCCGTGCCAGCCTCATGGCCCTACGTTGGGCAGGGGAGAATAGGGGACTTGACAGAGGGTATTGACATACCTGTGGATAACTTTTTAATGCAGATTCATCTCATGGTCTCGGAACCCCGAGAAATAGGGGAGTTTTTCATACGTTATGGTGCATCATGTATCATCCTGCATGTCGAAGCATATGCGGGCGATGGTGATGTGATACGAAGTGTGATCGATGCATGGCGTGCAGCTGGTGTACGCGAAATCGGTCTCGCGATCCTTCTCGACACACCGATCGGAAATTTGGATTCCCTACTTCCCTTCTGTGATTTCGTCCTCATGATGTCCATCTCGACGATTGGTTCCCAGGGCGCTTCTTTCGAACCGCGTATTTATGATCGTATCCATGAGCTCCACAGTCGACTCCCCGACCTCCCTATCGCGGTCGATGGCGGTGTCTCCTTGAGCAATATCGCGAACCTTGTGCAAGCTGGCGCAAAACGATTTTCAGTAGGATCGGCGATCATGCATGCGACTGATCCGGCTATTGCCTATGCACAACTAAAAGCAGCGGCAGAAAATGCGTTACAATGTTTGGATGGAGCCGCTCACTGATTCTGAAGTTCGCGAACTTTCTCTTCGTGCCAATGCAATCCGGCAAACGATCATCGAGATGCTCGTCGCTGCTGGTTCCGGTCACACGGCTGGTCCTCTCGGCATGGCTGATATATTTACAGCGCTCTATTTTCGTGTTTTGAAGCATAATTCAAAGGATCCTGACTGGCCCGAACGTGATCGACTCATATTGAGCAATGGCCACATAGTCCCCGTTCGCTACGCTGCTATGGCGCATGCGGGCTATTTCCCCGTTGAAGAATGCCTTACGCTGCGCAAATTCGGAAGCCGGCTGCAGGGACATCCCGAGCGCGAGCGTTTACCCGGCCTCGAAACGACCTCCGGTCCCCTCGGCGAAGGACTCTCACAAGCATCGGGCATTGCCTACGCATTCAAGATGGACGAGAAACCGAATCGAATCTACTGCGTCATGGGCGATGGCGAGCAAGACGAAGGCAACGTATGGGAGGCGTTCATGTTTGCGGGCAAGTATCAGCTCGGAAATCTCACCGCGATCATTGATCGCAACAACATCCAGATTGATGGCTATACCGAGACCATCATGCCGCTTGAGCCCTTGGCCGATAAATATCGCGCGTTCGGCTGGCACGTGCTTGAAGTCGATGGTCACAATATCCCCCAGTTCATCATGGCCTGTGAAGAAGCAAAAGCGATCTTCGAGAAGCCGACTGTCATCATCGCACATACGATTCCCGGCAAAGGTATTCGTGAGATCGAACGCGATTATCGCTGGCACGGCAAACCGCCGAATCCGGATGAGGCAAAAATATTCTTGCATGAGCTGCGGACGATGGAAGGCAAGATTATGAGCGAACACCAGTAGTATGGAAGTGCGATACGTTCATCCCCACGTAGAGACGTTTCTCTCTGGTTTGGAGAAGCCGACGCGCACGAAAGTAACTCGCCTTGTCGAACTATTGGCGGAACGACGGCAGCGATTGGGGATGCCATTTAGCAGGAATTTGGGCAACGGATTGTACGAACTACGCATTTTAGGGATTCAAAATGTTCGTATATTTTACACTTTTCTTTTGGGTGAGGTTGTTCTTCTGCATGGAGTATCGAAGAAAACCCAAAAAGTTGCGCAACGTGATATCGAGACCGCCCGACAACATCTGGTACTCTTGCACGAAGCATAACATATACGTTATACTACTTTTATATGAAAAAGGTAAAAAAGCTTGAATTTAGATCTTTCGACAGCCTCAAGGCCAAATGGATGAAAGACCCCGAATTCAAAAAGGCCTACGACGATCTGGAGCTTGAGTTCACCCTCATCCGCGCGATTCTCGAACAGCGCGAGCGCAGGGGGATCACGCAAAAACAACTTGCTGAAAAAGTCGGCACGAAGCAATCAGCGATCGCGCGGTTCGAGTCAGGCAACGCCAATCCGACACTCGCCTTCGTCAAAAGACTTTCGGATGCACTCGACCTCACACTTACGGTTCAGGGAAAGAGCGTCAGCGAGCGTCAATAAATCAGCTGTCAGCTTGTAGCTTTCAACTTTCAGTAAATTCAAAAAACATATGATCAATAATGAACTTCATCTCAGAGAAAACATCTTCGACAACACGGATCAGGCCGCTACCCGCGACGGCTTCGGCAAAGGGCTCGTCGAAGCTGCTGATGCTGATCCATGCGTAGTCGCGCTCTCGGCAGATCTTACCGAATCGACCCGCGTCGAAGAGTTCAAAAATAAATATCCTGCACGATTCGTCGAGGTCGGCATTGCCGAGCAGAACATGGCCGCACTCGGTGCGGGCTTCGCCGAGGCAGGTAAGATCCCCTTCATCACCTCGTATGCCGCATTCAATCCCGGTCGCAATAACGAACAGATCCGCACGACGATCGCCCTCAACAATATGCCGGTGAAAGTGTGCGGTATGCACGCCGGCGTTTCGGTCGGTCCCGATGGTGCGACGCATCAAGCACTCGAGGATATCGCGCTCATGCGGGTAATCCCCCGGATGACGGTCATCGTCCCCTGTGATTCTGAACAGGCCCGCAAGGCGACTATTGCTGCGGCAAAAACTGACGGCCCGGTCTATCTTCGATTCGGACGGCAGATGTCACCGACCATGACGACCACTGAAACGCCGTTTGAGATAGGGAAGGCACAAGTCTTTTTATATGCTGATAATCCGCAGGTCGTGATCTTCGCTGCCGGCGCATTGCTCCATAATGCGCTGTGTGCGGCAAAACAGCTCGGTGATTCGGGGATCGGGGTGAATGTCGTCAACGTGCATACGATCAAGCCGCTCGATCGCGAGACCATCCTCCGCGAAGCGAAGCTTACGGGGGGAGTTGTTACGGTCGAGGAACATCAAATTGCAGGCGGGTTGGGGAGTGCGATCGCCGAACTACTTGCCGCCGAGTTCCCTCTTCCTATTGAATTTATCGGTGTGCATGATCAATTCGGTCAATCGGGCGATCCGAAGGAATTGATCGAACACTATGGTATGGGAGTCTCGCACATCATCGCCGCGGCGCACAAAGTCATCAGTCGCAAATAGAAGATATAATGTGATACTGAATATGACTGCAGGCAAGATCCTCACACAAAAAGTAAATTTCTTCATTTCGACGACATTCATTCTCGTCTTCGGACTTTTCCTCACATCGAAAACGCTTGATATGGCGCATCGTACCAATCCGATCGCCGATGCCGTTGCAGCGACACAACGCGCTCTGCAGCAAAATTATACCATCACCAACTAACCACTGGACTCAATCATCCCCATCCCTCATACTGGAGCGATGGCCACAGCACTTTCTGTCGCAGCGCACGACAGCGTAGAGGAGTTGCGCGAGCATATTACTCATATTAATGATGAGGGGCACC
>CAINVT010000033.1 GCA_903854215.1 uncultured bacterium
AAATAATGTACCCATTATTTGTGACAGTCGCCTTTGTGCCACGTCCTTAACGCTCACCGCAGTGAGCACATTTATGCACGAGGCCTATCGGCGACGATATATAACCCATTTTGTGTAGTATTCTTGAGGAATGAGACGTGTAATTCCATTGGTACTACTTCTCCTGCTGCTATCCCCTTCACTGGTAATTGCACAGACACTCACCAGTACCGATCGCGCGGCACTTGAGGCACAGCTCGTGCAGGTGCAAGCCCAACAGGCACAGGCACAGCAAGCGCTCGTCGTAGCACAATCAAAATCTTCATCGTTACAAAATACGATCAACGTCTTCGCCGCGAAGGTCAAAGCGGAGCAACTCGATATTCAAGCCAAAAATCTAAAGATCCAGACGCTCGGCGCCAACATTGTGACCACACAAGGACAGATCAATACACTCGCCTCGCAGATCGATCAGAACAAAAAATACATCAGTGATCTTTTCTCAAAAATCCGACAATCGGATGACACGTCACTCATCGAGGTATTCCTTTCAAACACATCATTGTCGCAATTCTACGACGACGAGATTTCTTTGCAGACACTGCAACAAGATATCAGTATCCTATCAGCACAGCTCTCGATGGAGGAGGCATCAAGTACGACACAGAAGAACGTCCTTGTAACAGCTCAAAACGCCGCTGTCGACGCGCGGTACGCGATACAGCAAGAACAGGTAACGATGCAATCCAATGCCGCACAGGAAAAGAAACTACTCGCGATCAGCAAGAGTACCGAGAGCGCGTACACCACACTGATATCGACGAACAAAAAGGAGATCGCCGCGATCAACGCGAAGCTCTTCGCTTTGGCAGGTGGAAGCAACTCGATTCAGTTCGGCACCGCCTACCAATATGCGCTCTCCGCACAACAAACGACGGGCCTCGACCCTGCGTTTCTTTTGGCAATCCTCACCCAAGAATCCAATCTTGGCAGCAACCAAGGAAATTGTTATCTCGTCGATAAAAGTACGGGTGCCGGCGCGAGCATCAAGACTGGCAAAGTTTTCACGAAGACGATGCAACCGACGCGCGATGTGCCACCATTTCTCAACATTACTTCGGCTCTCGGCGTCGACCCCTTGCATACGGTCGTCTCATGCCCGCAATCCGTCGGATGGGGTGGCGCCATGGGACCGGCGCAATTCATCCCGTCGACGTGGATGTTGTTCGCCAATCGCGTTTCATCTGCGCTCGGTACTTCCGGTATGGCAAATCCGTGGAATCCGCAGGCGGGATTCATGGCTTCCGCGCTGTATCTTTCTGATCTCGGTGCGAGCGGCGGCGGCTATACGGCCGAATATAACGCCGCGTGCCGATACTATTCGGGAAGTCCATGTAGCACTTCATCACTCATCGCAAGCTACGGCAAAAGCGTCATGTCCCTCACCTCGACGATCCAAACGACCGAGATTGATAAATTACAGGCGATTCAATAGCTATTTTGGTGCGAGATGCGGGAATCGAACCCGCGTTTAATGCTTGGGAAGCACTCGTTTTACCACTAAACTAATCTCGCTTGTCCGCCCGTAGCTTTAGCGAAGGAGGGCATTGGTACGCCGAAGCCTGAGCGAAGGCGACCATCACCCTACGACTTCGCATCAAAATGTAACAGAATTTCACGCAGAGAGCGAGGTCGGCTGTTACATGGTGGAGCCTGTGCAGACGCGAGGGCTTGGCCTCCGCGTATTCGCGGAGCCTCGTGTCGAACCTAAGAACATTTTCGCTGGAAAAATGTTCGGGCTCCACCGTGCAATAGCCGCCGAGCGGCTCACCACCACGAAAACGTATCCTGCAGCCACGTCTCAAATGACGTCGAGGTCGCCGTGGTCGTTGCGGGCTTCAGCGGTTCGACGATAATCACCATCCCCTCGCCTGCGTTGCCGACATTGTATTCCTGTCGCAACGCCGCCTCTTTGCCGCGCTCGGTCTCAAGGTCGGCGATCGACGCCGTGAGTTGATCCTGTTGTGCCGAAAGCGTCGCGAGCTGAGCAAGCGCCTCTTGCTTCAGCACTGCCGATTCCCGCTCCTTACGATAGATGCCCCAGACGCCCGACAATGCGACGACGACCAAAAAAAAGAGCCCCAGCAGCATGAGCCTTCGGCCGAAGATTCGCACCGGATCCCGTCTTTCCTTCAAAGTCGCCATGGTGTATATTATACGGCATCAACGTATGAGTTTCCTTTTTCACAAACGAACCCAAAAAGCCCTCAATGTCGTCTGGGGCGTCGTCGCTATCCTCGTAACCCTCGGCATGGTCATATTTTTCGCCCCCGGCCTCATGACCTGGCTCACGAGTCTCTAAGAGAGACAAGTTTGACTTCAAGTCAGACTTGATGATTAGGAATCCCGAATCACCTTCAAGAATACGTCGTTCGGGATATCGACTTTGCCGCGCGCGAGCATGCGCTTCTTACCTTTCTTCTGCTTTTCCCACAACTTCATGCGACGTGTGATGTCGCCACCATAGAGGTAATCGGTGACATCCTTGCGCATTGCCGGCTTGCGGCGCGCGGCGATGATGCGGCCGTCGGCCTTGGCTTGGATCTTGAGCTCGAACATCTGCCGCGGCAGTAATTTTTCCAATTTCTCAACCATCGATTCGGCCTCCTGCTGGATGCGACGACGCGACACGATGCGCGCAAATGCCGGCATCATCTCTTCGGCAACGAGCACATCGAGTCGCACGACGTCCGCAGGCTTGAGTCCCTCGATCTTGTACGAAAGCGACGCATAGCCCGAGGAGACGCTCTTGAGCCGATCGAAGAATCCACGCATGAGCTCACGCAACGGCATGGCGGCTTTGATCTCGGTCTTTCCATCGGGCAAGGTCTCGGTGTCGCCGACGATTCCCTCGTGATCGTAAAAAAGCTGCGAGATACCGCCGATGTATGCGGGTGGTGTGATGACGGCCACACTTGTCCACAGTTCGCGCACACCTTTGGTCGAACCGTCATCGGGAAAACGTGCCGGTGCGTAGATCTCCTCGACTTCCCCGTTCATTTTCGTGATCTCGTAGACAGTCGTCGGCTGGGTGACGACGAGCTCCATGCCGAATTCGCGTTTGAGGCGTTCGATGATAATTTCGAGGTGGAGCATGCCCAAGAATCCACATCGAAATCCTTTGCCCATGACGCCGGATGATTCTTCTTCATATGAAAGCGATGAGTCCGAAAGCCGCAGACGATCAAGCGAAAGGCGCAACACCGAGAGATCATCCTGTGATTCAGGGTAGACAGACGCCCAGATGACCGGCGTCGGTGATTTGTAGCCATGTAACTCCGGCGCAGGATTACGCACGGTCGTGACCGTTTCGCCGACCGAGGCAATGCCCGGCTTCTTGATGCCCGTCACAATGTATCCGATCTCACCCTCGGCAATCTCGGCACATGGCTTTTCTTCCGGCGAAAGGATGCCGACTTCGAGCGCAGTGAAATCTGCATGCGCCGCGACGAATCGTAGCGCATCACCCTTCCCAATCTTCCCGCCAAAGACGCGCATATACACGATGACACCGCGGTGATCCGAATAGCCGAAGTCGAAGACAAGCGCTTGTACACCGTTACCGCCGTGCTTCGGTGCCGGTATTTTCTCGACGACAGTATTCAAAAGTTCCGTAACTCCCTCACCGGTCTTTCCCGACGCACCCAAGACATCGGATTCGTCACATCCAAGCAAAAGTGCGAGTTCACTCTTAATATCCTCAACGCGCGCATGTGGTGCATCGATCTTCGAGACGACGGGGATGATGACGAGCCCGAGCTCGCGCGCAATCGCGAGCACCGAGAGTGTTTGCGCCTCGACTCCCTGTGTCGCATCAACGAGCAATATCACGCCCTCGACCGCCGAAAGGGCGCGTGATACCTCGTATGCAAAGTCCACGTGACCGGGAGTGTCGATGAGATTGAGAATATACGAACCGGTCGGCGGCAGAACATTCGTTTCGTGACCCGAACGATAGGCGGAAGCACGAAACGAATGTTCTGCCGCCGCGCTGTTATAATTCCACTCCATTCGCACCGGCTGCATCTTGATCGTGATGCCACGCTCGCGTTCGAGATCCATGCGGTCAAGTACCTGCTCCTGCATATTTCGCGGCTCGATCGTACCCGTGAGCTCAAGCATGCGGTCGGCAAGGGTACTCTTCCCATGATCAATATGGGCAATTATTGAGAAGTTACGGATGTTTTTCATGACGTTCTAACCCCGTGGCGACTCTGTCGCTTTACCGGGTTCACCGCTCTACTGTAACCTTCTTTGAAGCTTTAGACTACTGGACCGTATGACCGGCCGAATAATGATGGTTTTGATCTTGTGCATCGTAAGAAGCATGTGACACCAAACCAAATGTTCCTGAGTCGGCACCTTCCACCAAGTGACCCATCCAATATACATGCACTCGATCTTTGGAATAAAAAGTATCCACATCGTATACGGCATCAAGAGGCTGAAATGTATTCGGATCAGCCTTTGGAAGCATTCTTATGAAAACTCCACTATCTCCAACTAGGTCAAAAAAATACACATGTTGGTCGTCCTTCGCGTAAAGTGTAGGCTTTCCATTTGAGTTAAAACTGACAAGAAAACTGCTAGGATTAGAGTCTGGGAATACCGAGTCGGCTGAACCTGGCGTAGTCTTATCAGAAAGATATATATGTGTATTCATTTCTGCAAAGCCAAATTCTTGGTTGTCTACCTGAGCGAACGGAATCCACTTCACCTTATTTGATATTTGCGGCGTAAAACCAGCTTGGTCGTTCGTGGATCTGATTGCACCTTTAGAAAACCAATACAACCCAGCACCACAAAGAGCAAAAAACAGTACGGCTAAAACTGTGATTCTTGCGATATTTTTCATGCAGAAAGTATATCTCAGATCCGCTCCTCTACTCCCCCATATCCATGGGAGCGGTGGATGATCGCAAGAACCCTGATAATATTCCTCTCTATGCAATAAACGACCCGATAATCGCCGACGCGCAGGCTTCGGCAGCCTTTGAGAGACTGACGCAAAGGCTTGCCGAACAAATCTGGAGCACTGAGGAGCTTAGCCTCTATCGAAGTTCGAATCTCTTCAAACCAAAAGGAATCGAGTCCCGATATGTCATCAGAAACAAGGCGATGGTATGTTAGCGAGTATTCTTTTTCTGACCCCATACTTCTTCGTGCGAGAGCCACGGACCCCGATAATTCTTCAATCGCTCGTCAGCGATCTCGCTTAACACACGATCCTCCTCGATCTCAAGGGCGAATTCAAGCAATGCGCCCGCTTTCGTCGCGACCGGCTCTTGGTCACGTTTGGCCAAATGTGCGAGCGCTCGAGCCGTACTTTTGGAAATACTGATATTGATGCGTTGTTTTGTCGTTGCCATAGGTGTATCAAAAGTGTATCACTTCACCCGTGGGCGTCAAGATACATCACTCGGTGCGACGACGACTTGCCGCGCGTCAATGAACTTCCGCTTGAATGATGTAAACGCTTCTCCGAACTCCGGATTTTTGAGCAACATGAGGATGCCTGCGCATACAGCAAGACCGATACCACCGGCAATCGTCGCCTGCACTATGAGACCGACCGTCGTATTGATCGTCCCCGCAATGCCTGTCGCTGCAAGAATAAGATACGTCACACCCGCACCGATCATGGCGGCAGAAAAACTCTCGAAGACGAGACGTGCCATACGTGCATGTGGAATTGCAAAATCGCGAATGAAGAAGTAGTAGCTCACGACACCCTCGGCGATTGATCCCAGCGCATAGCCGAGCGCGAGCATCAAAACCGCAGCCCCCGGTACATCCTTCACACGGAAGAGCGCTTCGATGAACGCGCGGAGAAACGAACTCTCATGAAATGCAACAAGAAGGAGCAGCGCCGAGATGACCGACACCGAGATATCGGCGATCCCGTAGTAGAGCGGCTTTCTCGTATTGCCGATCGCATAGTATGTGCGTGCGATCAAGAGCGTGATCGACTGCGCCGCGAGCGAGATCACAAAGAGCGCGAGTGCGGCTGCGGTGAGACGTGTCGCATCCCAGTTGAATTGTCCTGCGCCGAGAACGATACGTACGATCTGTGCCCGCATCACGATCATAAAGATAGTTGCCGGAATCGCCCAGAACATAATGTGACGCATTGCAGCCTCGACATATTGCAAGAATTCATCCTTGGCACCGCGTGCATGCAAGCGAGATAACGTCGGAAATGCAGCGACTGCATACGAAACACCGATGATAGTAAGCGGCACCGATTGAAGATTAAAAGCGAAGGTGAATACGGTGATAGATCCGGAGACGAGGAACGAGGCCATTGCGATCAACGCGACGAGCGAGATCTGGGTCGAAGCGAGCGCAAGTGTCCGCGGAATCGAAAGCAGCAAGATCTCGGTCAAGCCTTTGCGCATACGTTCGAGTGAAAGCCGTCCGACACTTTTCTCGGTGAAGAGGTACGGTAGTTGTACCATCACGTGCATCAAGGCACCGAAGACAACACCCCATCCAAGACCCGCGATGCCGAAGATGGGATACAAAACAATGGCACCAAAGATGATACCGAGATTATATAAGAGCGGACTGACTGAATAGAGAATGAATCGGTGCCGCAGCTGAGTCAATGATGCGATCGTGTTGGAGGCACCCAGCAGGATCGGTTGCAACAGCAGTATGCGCATGAGCATGACCAGATCGGCACTCGAACTCGCAGTAGCTGTAAGGCCTGGGGCGATGAGAGGTGCAAGGACCGGGGCAAGCGCATACAGAATGAGCGAGATGAATGACATTCCGATGAAGAACACCCAGAGCGTGTTGCGCAAAAAAGGTATCATCAGTCCTTCCTGTTCCGCTTCGAGCCGCGAGAGGATCGGCAAGAGCGCGTAGAGCGAGAAGAGCGATGCAATCGTCGCAAAAAGCAGGTCTGGCATACGAAACGCCGCATAGTAGAGATCGAGCGTGTGTCCGGCGCCGAATGCGAACGCGAGTATCCTGTCGCGAAAAAGCCCCAGGAGCTGCGATGCCAAAGCAAAAGCAGCAAGCAGATACGCCGCCTGATGCATACCACGTGTCTCACGTGAGAGGAAACGAAACGGTTTGATCATGGTGAACCTACTCTACCACAGCAAAATCACGGCTGAAATACACGGCGTATTGCACGAAAAAAGGAGCCTACGCTCCTGTTTAGTCTGCGCCATACTCGCTGCGCTCGTTTTGCTTGTTCCCCTCGGAAGAGGGAGTGCGGACACTCCCTCTTCACTCGGGTTCTCTGCGCAATAAGCCGGATCCTGTCCCTCTTGCCGGTCGGCAAGGATGAGTAGTCATATATCTAGGATGAATGTTGCCATTCACCTCAAGCGGCTCTCTTATCAGTACACGTGGCGCTGACAAGCACGGCCTTGCTCGCGGGTAGGAATTTTGCCGTTGCATCCGAGCCTTTGGTTATAGGCCGGTTCGCCCTACTTCGCTCTTACGAGCTTCGCAGGGCGTTTTTTCGCTCTCGCAAAAAAACGTTTCTGTTCGCATCCCTTGAATTACCCAGGCGGGCGTTACCCGCTACCTTTCTGCCAATTCTGTAAACAAAATTGGCGCGAGTCCGGACTTTCCTCCGCGTAAAATGACCGAAGTCATCACGCGGCGACTGCTTAGCGCAGGCGGTTATTATCACATGGAAGCAGATGGCTGGCAATACGTTTAGCCCAACGCCAGTTTAACGGCAAGAATGGTCACATATTGTAAGAAATAGAAAATGTAGAACAGATATTTTGCGGGTATGCCCCGTTTATTGTTATAAGAATAGATTATGAATAGCGAAAGCAACCCGAAAAACTCCAAGAAAGAACTGTCGTAAAGGTATGAAAGATCAATGACAAAATGTGATTGAAGTTGGTATATGAACATTGGTAATATGCCTAAGATCACCGTTTGAGAAAATACCATTGCGCGAAAATCGTTCCGAAACACATAGAATGCGACCACCGAGAGAACACCGGCCGCTCCGTAGTCTGTATTACATATGACAGCGAGCACTGCACAACAAAGCGTCGTGGTCAGCCACAACCATCGATTTGAGACATTTTGTATGACCATGATCGCGGTAAGCCCAAGAACGAGTGTGAAAACGACATCAAAATACAATGCGGGAGAGCCGACAAGTTGATTGACGTACCAAAATGGGACTTGCGTAACAACAGCGAGAGCAAGGAGCCGGAGGATGTACACTTTTATGTTGTGCGTATAGTGGGCACCATTAGCTATGAGCCACGCGAAGAGTGGAAAAGCGAGTCTTCCGATGACGCGCATAATGACGATGTGCGGAAAAAAGAACAATCCAACATGATCAATGACCATGCATACAATGGCAAATATCTTTATCTGAAATGAGTTCATGACAGATGGACCTCACTTGTTTCTTGGTGATTCAAACCGATTGTCCCTACATTGTGTGCATACAGAAGATAGAACGTCCCGGAGATTGCGGCGCAGACACCGACGACCCCAAGGAATGTTAGTACGCTGCGCGGTTTTGGAAGTGATCCGTGTGCCATAGCAAATAATGCGAAATGTTATTAGAAGAGCAATACAAGCGCCATCGCTATGAACGCAACGAGCCAGTAGAGCGCATTGATAAGATACAAGCGAAATGGGCGTTGCTCCCAGATTGTTGAACCGAGCAAGAGTGGTGCAGCAAATCCTATCCAACACCAGAACGCGAGCTGCAACGCCGTCGTCCAATCATAGACGCTCCACGCAGCTCCGAACCAAAACATCACATACGCAACGAGCACACTTGCCAATAATCCGAGAACGGCATGAAGTAGCTTACGATGCTGCGCTCGCTCCGCCATCTCCGGAGTAATACCCGCGAGTCGCATCCAAAGCCCCCCGAATATACGCGGATGATACCAGATGTAGCCGATAATGACCGAGACGACACCTGCGGCGAGAATGACCAAGAGCGTCGTGGTCGAAAAAGGATACTGATACATATCAAGCTAATGGTACCGCATCGGTGGGTAACGTCCAGCCATGGGTGTGCGTAACAAGCAGGCCGGTAGCGCATTGCTATTTTTGGGTCTTTGCAACGCGACTGGCGCGAAACGGAGGGAATTTATAGCAATAAATTCCCGATCCCAAAATAGCAATGTGCTATCGGTCTGCGCTCGTTTCTATTGCAAAAAAGTGAAGCTCTGAGCGATGGAATCAAGCTTCGTCTTGAGCGCTGATTCGTCAAATTCCTTCACCGCGCCTTTTGGATAATTCTGGATAACTCCGTAATGGATCGTGTACTCGATCGCATAGCACTGACTGTTGCGTGCGGTTCGATAACTCGTCGTATCGTAGCGATTACCCGCAGCAGCATCGGCGAAGTGGAAAACGGTATAGCTCGTACCGGCTATCGTGACTGAGCTCGTAGCGGCCGCTTTGCCGCCGGTAGGATTATAGGTGAGACAGGTCGCAAGAGCCGACGGGTCGGCGCTCGTTCCGACAGAAAATGTCGCATCGCCAAAGTTCGTCCCTGGCAGATACGTGCGCGGGATCTTAACCTCTGCAAGGATCATGCCTGATGTCGTCGCATTGACCATCCAACTCTGCGTGTATCCCCCGCCGGCGCCCGAGACGCTCAAATCGGATGGGAAACTGAAAGAAAACGTTTTCGACACATCAGTGAATGTATTCGCATCCACTCCGGAGGCCGTGATCGTCCCTGCAAGACAATTTTGATATGTGCTCGATGCGTTTTCGGTCATGAATGCATTGTCGCCTTCGCTCCAGAAGATACTATCGGTCGACGATGCAGCACCCGTTGATGTCGCCACCAGTTCATATCGAATACCCGAGCCGGATTCTGTCTGCGGCATAGTAAGACTTCGTCCGTCGGAGAGCGTGAGCGCAACGGCGTTCTGCGTGTACGATGCCGCGATTGTATTTCCGCCGTCGCATGAATAGGTGACGGAATTTATGACCGGCGACGTCGTGGTCGCGGCAGTCGTCGTCGCGGTTGTCGAAGTGTTCGAACTACCGAAGAAATGCCGGGTGATCGCAAAGTACCCGCCAACGATCAGAATTATAAGCGCGATTATCGTCCAAAATGAATTTTTTGACATAGATGCGTATTTAATTGTAAGCAAACGAACGAACCGATTATTTTGCACGAATTATAGCACAAAGACGATGCTACCGCCGTACAATGAGCAGTGATCCCGAAATGTCGTATACTGCGAGAATGACAGAGCCGCGAACGTTTTGGTGG
The DNA here is from genome assembly GCA_903854215.1 of uncultured bacterium. Classification (GTDB taxonomy): domain Bacteria; phylum Patescibacteriota; class Minisyncoccia; order Phycocordibacterales; family UBA2100; genus UBA10103. The sequence goes on from CAINVT010000033.1 coordinate 10,277, forward strand.
AAAACTGCAAAAATATACGAATTGTACGTAGATGCATTCGCGGGGACGTTCGCCGGACTCACGGAGCGCTTACCATATTTCACAAGCCTCGGTGTCGATTGTCTCCACATCCTTCCACACTTCCCCTCTCCGATGATCGACGATGGTTACGACATCGTCGATTTCCGAGGAGTCCGTGCGGAACTCGGCACACTCGAGGATTTCGAACGATTCGTCGAGGAAGCACACCGGCAACACATTCGCGTCATCATCGATTTCGTACTCAACCATACATCCGACCAACATCCCTGGTTCGTCGAAGCACGAAGAAGTCGTGATAACCCGAAGCGAGATTTTTATCTCTGGAGCGACGATGCGAGCGGTCTCAGGGACGCGATAAATGCGTTTCCCGATATCAAATCGCACAATTGGATACCGAACCCCGCGACCGATGATTTTTATTTCGCGACATTTTATCCGCAGCAACCGGATCTCAACTGGGACAATGATGCCGTTTTCGACGCTATGTTCGCGAACATGGAATTCTGGATACAGCGCGGCGTCGACGGTTTCCGACTGGACGCTGCGTCACATCTCATCAAGCGCGAAGGCACGACGTCGACTAGCATTCCCGAGACGCACATCCTCTTGAAGCGCATCCGACAGCGGCTTGCGCATACCTATCCCGATGTCGTACTGCTTTCAGAAGCATGCGAGGACATCGAAACGGCAAAGGCGTATTTTGGAAACGGCGACGAATGCCATATGACCTATCATTTTCCGCACATGGCGAACTCATGGCTCGCGCTCTGCGACAACGATCGCGCACCGCTCGACGCGGTCATTGCGCAATCAGCCGGCATTCCTGAAAACTGCGCATGGGCGACGTTCTTGCGCAATCACGATGAGATCAACCTCGCGACACTGAATGCAGAAGATCGCCGCCGGCTCATCGATTTTCTCGATCCAAAGCACGCGTATCTTTTCAATGCAGGCGAAGCAACGAGTATGCGCATCGCAAGTGTCTTTAACGGCGACACGAAACGCATCTGTGAAGCGTTCGAATTGCTGTATCACACGCCGGGTACGCCCATCATGTATTACGGCGATGAGATCGGGATGCAAAATCTTCCGCCGGAATATCTGCAGATCGACAGCCGACATGCCGTGCGCGGCGTATTCGATTGGCATGCGGCGGATGCGCAATCAAAAGAGCCCGCTTCGCTTCTCAATCAAGTGGCTCGGGTGATTCGAAACAGCTAGGACTGTGTCGAACGCGTCAGTTCTTTGAGCAACGTTTCGTAACCGTCGGTCGTCAGATGCCATGCGCCCGGGCGAAACGGGCTGTCGAGATCATCGACGACCAAGATCAACGCGAACGCAAGAACACTTATCGCGGCGGTGAAGATGTAATCAATGTAGATGTTATTCACGGCAAGGAAGAGCGAGAGAATGATAAGCAGAATATCGGCAAAGATAACGATCCGCTTCAAAATACTCGGCATGTGCTCGTTGCTATAGTTGAGTCGCAGATCGCGCGCTTGTACAAGATTGGTGAAGGCACCTTGCAACGGGAAGCCCAAGTTCCCTGCCGCGAGCGACATGTTCGCGAGGATATCGCGCAAACCGTCCAGCTCTGCATCGACTGCATGGCTTCGCTGGTTCACATGACCGGCGTCCCATTCCGCGACGATCAGCGTGAGATAATTTTCCAGATGGTGATGCGCTTTTTCGCAGAGCGCCCCTTCTGCATACATGCTCCATTTCCACATCTCTCGCACGGCGTCGATCTCCGCGCGGACCGATTCCGACAGGTTGACCCACATTTCCCATTCTCGCTGAATGACGAACGCGGCGATGAGACCGAAGATGAGGCCATCGGCCGAATAGAATCCCGAGAGGCCGTTCAGCGTTGAACGAGAAATGATCGTCTCGAATTGTTCATGGACGAGCCAAAAGACCGCGGTGAACGGTACGAAAAAATACAGGATGCGCCGAACGATAGTGAACATATATATACAATACCATACTGTACTTTTGGGTGAACTACTCGACAAAGACAATAATAACGAATAATGGACCACCGGTCATATGGTCGATAGTCGATTACTTGTAAAAAGAGGCGCCCATTGTGTGGGCGCCCCGCTGTTATTCGTCGTTATGCGGCTTCGAGTTTGAGATGGAAGTCGACGTCGGGAGAGATCTCGCCATCCTTCCATGCTGTGACGAACGGCTTGATGTGTCCTCCAGGTGTTAACGCGACGTCGACGACCCCTTCAGGCAAAGCATTCGCCAGTGCGAGCGCCGCAGGCAACGGAACGGTGCGATCCTCCGTTGCCGCGTTCACATGCACGCGAGTGCCGAGCTCGACGAGTGTGTTGACGTTGAGTGTCTGTCCGAAGATCTTGACCGGGAGTGTGCCATCGGCACCGATCGGATTCAAGAACACTGGCAACATCCATTCGGTCAGGCCGTACGGCATGTCGTCGCATTTTTCGAGCCATGCCCTGATCGCGAGCGCCTTGTCTGACGGATGCTTCGAGGCCATCTCGAGAGACGCGAAAAAATCCGACCACATCGTGCACTGTTCAGCGCCCAGCATGTTCGATTTCGTAATCCCGCCTGAGATGTCGATGTCTCCGCCGACATGGTGCGACGCAGCATGCAGGTCGTTACGCACCGCATCCGGGAGCGCCTGCAGACCACTTGCGAGCGAGGTGCACTTGCTTCCGTCGTAGGGCGTGACGTCTGTCGAGAGCGCGTCGACGATGCCCTCGAATCGCTTCGTGAGAAGCATCGCAAGTGCGAAGTACCCGCCCTGGCAGATGCCGGCCAACGTCACCTTATGACCGTGGAGTTCCATGATGCATCTGGCGAAGTACGAGACGTCCTCGGTGTAGTCTTCGATCGTCATGGTCCGGACCTCATGCGACGTATCGCAGCTATCGAGAATCACGATATAGGTCGGAATCCCGAGGTCGGCATAGCTCTGGAGCGAGCCGATACCCATTTCCACCAGCAAGTTCGCGATGTCCGCCGAAAGAATCGTCGGCACTATCATGATTATCGGCTTGCAATTTCTTAACGTTCTGACTCCCGGCTTCAACGGACGGATTCGATAGAGCTTGGCCCGAGCAGTTTTGAACAGGCATCGAGCCCGCCGCCGATTATTCAGCTGGAGACCAGAGCGCGTCCGGATTTTTTTGACATTCTCTTCCAGTTCAACGACTGCCTTGAGCCGTTCGATTTGAACGTCGATTTCGGCACAGACTGAGTCCCAATCGCCCACTGTCCACGCGCCAACGATCTTCGCGAGTGGCCCCTTCGTGACGCGGCAGAGAGTGGCGAAGTCGCGAAGCCCGAGCTCTGTAGCCTGACCTTGGATCGCGGCCAGCTTGCAGAGATCAGCGAAGCTGAACTGCTTCGGCGGCTCGTTCGCGAGCGCACCGAGCATATCGAGTGCTCGGGAGGCGTATCTATTGTACTCAGGACCGACCGCAAGCGCTTGCCATACAGCCAACGCCTGGACGGCAGCGACCGCCGTAAAAAACGTAGCCATTTTTTTACCCTCTTTTCATTGCCAAAGACCAGCCAGACAGTGATTGTTTCATTTCTGGCTCCATTCCGTTTATGAGCATATACCTCTGCAGCAATTGTTCAATGAGTCTGGAACAATGATGTGCACGAAAAAGCAGGCTCCGAGGTGAGGCCGCCTCATAGTACATTCCGCGCTCGACGCGTGTTCATATATACTCAATGCGGCGGGCGCCACGCGCCCGCCGCTTAACACCCGAAGGACATGCCGCTACGATCACTTCTGATCTTTCTGACTTTCGCCGACTTTTTTGTCCTGTGATTCTGACGACGTATCTGACGAACAATCGTCGTTTTTTTCTGCCATATCCTGCTTGTCCATCTGCACATCCTTGTCCGCGACGGTCGCGTTGCTGTCTCCGTGTTGCTGTTGCATATGATTATTTTTCTTATCTATATAATAACTAGTACGACCATGTGTTTCTCAGTGTACGCAACAGTACATGAAAATAAGTTGAATGATCTGTTCTCCGATTCAAAAACCAAGGCGGCTCACAGACAGTGCTAACGAGTACGCTGTTCACCGTATCTTTCGAGCAGGGTTAAGACACCAGCTGAATGATGAGCACCACCGCCGCTATCACCAAGAGCGCATGAATCAAACTCCCGCCCATGTGGAAACTAAATCCGAGGAGCCAGAGAACTATGAGAACTATGATGATCGTCCAAAGCATAGCAATTTTGCGTGAGAGCTATTAATTGGTAGCCGGAGCGGGCGTTGTCGGATTTGGTACCGTGACATTGATGTTTGTCGTACCAGCCGGAGCTGCGGCACCGAACACGCCGTGTCGATAGAAATAGATTCCACCCACAATGACTGCGACGAGAATGATGAGTGCGACAACCCACCCCACGGCGCTGCTGTCGTTCGTGCTCGGTGTAGTGGTGACGATTGTGTCTGCCATATGAGAATGTACAAAATAGAGCGAGTAAGTTTTAACTGTACTTGTGAGAGGTTAAGTTATGATGAATTATTTTTCTCTTTGCATCCCGCCGATGCCGCAGCGTAGGTCGGGTATATAATGGGCATACGAGATTCGCTCAGTATGAAAAAACGAAATCTCCCCCTTTCACGCGTGTACCAACTGCTCGAGACGGGGCCGGTCGTCATGGTGACGACCTCATACAAAGGCAAAGATAACATCATGACCATGTCGTGGCACACGATGATGGAATTCGAACCGCCGCTCGTCGGCTGTATCATCAGTGAACGCGATCACACGTTCGAAATGCTCAAGGCGACCAAAGAATGTGTGCTCAACATCCCGACAGCAGATCTAGCGAAGCAAGTCGTCGGTATCGGAAACACCTCCGGACGGACCATCGATAAATTTGAGAAGTTTGGCCTCACCCGCCTGCAGGCGTCCCGTGTGAAAGCTCCGCTCATTGCCGAGTGCTACGCCAATCTCGAGTGCACGGTCGTCGACACGCGCATGGTCACCACATACAATCTCTTCGTTCTCGAAGTGGTCAAGGCATGGATCGACCCATCAGTGAAGGACCCCAAGACCCTCCATCACCGCGGCAACGGCGTCTTTATGATCGCAGGGGAGACGATCAGATTACGTTCGAAAATGAAGTGACATCGAGATGTACAAGTCCTTTATGCGCTCTCGCCGTTCCCACCGCTCGGATCCCGGTGAGGTCGTGCCTTGCCGACTCGCCGATATCCTGCTTCTCGTTCAGATTGATACGAAGTGAATGTTTCGACTGGTCCCGATACGTTCGCCATGGTTCGTTTATGCGGACCATGGTTTCGGTAGGAGTCGAAGACGACGGCGAGCATCCTCTGATACTTTTCGAGGATCTTGGGGGTTTCGTGCGACTTGCTACCGAAATAATCCGCCTTCGCCTCTTTTATGAATGCCGAAAGCAACGCAGATTCGTCTGGTGTCAGTGCCCGATTGCCATATCCATCTACAATGGACTGCACCTCTGCCATTGTGCGAGTTCCCCGCTCACTCCGACTCCACGTCCCATATCCCTCTCCAAGCTTCCTCGATGTGCTTTCGAGCGCGTTTCTAAGTTCGATCAAATTCGTCCTCGCTTGCTGTTCAAGTAATGATGCGGCGACTTCTTTCCTCGCATCTCCTTCTGTCATTCCACCTTCAATACGTTTGGCTATCTCATTTTGTGCACGTGCTTCAACGACACGATCGAACATGTGCTCGATCTTTTTGCGCTTCATCGTGTATGGATAGCCGAGCGACATTTTCCCGGCCTCCTCTTTGGCGGCATATGCTTCACGCTCGAGCGCATCGATCTCTTCATCCGTGAGGTTCTCGGGTGCGAATCGTCGAACCATCTCTTTCATCCCGCGAATGACGGCTTCTTCCGCTACCACTTCGCTCTCATGACGCTCGCCCATTTCAGGCTTTGCCTGCTGAAGTATCTCCTTCGCTTGCGTGACGGATGCCGCGACGCGTTCGCGACGCGCCTGTGCATTCAAATATCTGTTGAAAACAGCCGGTGTGAATCCCTGCGCCTGAGCCATTTCCGCGAGCGCTTTCTCTGAATATTCATCAAGCAATTGCGCTGCCGTCGTGCCTTCCGGCAATTGCGGCTCATCCTCTGTCGATTCGAAATTCATAGCTGCCATTATAACATTGCGAAAAACGAGGCCAGCCCCGTTACCCAAGATCAAAATTCGTACAGCGTATCCGCGAAATTCTTGATCCGGTCGTTCTTATCGAGCTCGATCCCCTCCTTCTTATAGAGCGCAAGACGTCGCGCGCGATATTCGTCGCTCACCCAGATGCGCCCGTCACTGTACACGATGCGATGGAATGGAATTCCCTTCTCCCCAGATTCCCACGCTTTCCCTAAGATCGCCGTGACACTTCGCGCAGCCATCCCGCCGCCCCCGGCAGCGCGTGCGATCGCGCCATACGTAGAAACCCGCCCCGGCGGAATCGCGAGCGCACATTTCACCACCCGCTCGCTAAAAGTCTGCATTGCAGCCCTATGCGTCTGCGGCGGTTTTTCTGGAAATAAGGTCATAGCGAATTTGTCTCGGTAATCATATCAAAAACCGGCGATGGAAATCACAATAAAGTTACCTGACATCATTTTTTCACTCATTATCCATTGTGAGCCGAAGAGTAAATTACTATCGCCTGTAAAAGACCGACTGTAAAAGTCGTAAGAATTAATGCAATCGTTAGCCACTTACTCCAAAATACTGCTTTTCTACTCACCTTAAAAACCTCATCATTTGATGCAAGGATTTTCTTTGTTTGCTGTTCAATAGTTGTGCTTAATACATAGGTAAGTCCACTAACGTTTGCCGATAGATTCTCCATCGATTTTGCAGTTTTTTCTGCGGATTCGGCATTTAACAAACCAATACCAGTATTTACTTGATCGTGATTATCTCCATTAAAATTATATAAATCCGGACTAGCTTCCTGCATTATCTTTTCTAATGATCGCTGAATTTTGCTTTTTTCCATGCGTTTAATTCTCCATGTATGGTTTAACAAAATTTTTAAACTTATCGAGGTCATATTTTTCAGTTGAACCTTCCTTATAGCTACAACTGCTTATATCGGGTGCGGCCGTAAAGGAATCACAAGAAGCTAGTGCTTTATTTTCATAAGCATTCCATAACTCGTCAGTCACTCCACCGGCACCAAAACCATGAATTAATATGTAACATTTATCAAGACTACTGTTGTAATGATTTTGATAAGTAAGATTGTCAACGCCTCCATTATTACCACCTGTAATTTTGTCAAACGATTCACTGGCTTGAGTCGCGCATTTTTGTTGTGCATCAAGACTGCTCGTTTTTGCTTGTGGTGTATTTGTTGGCTGCGTTGAATTGTTTGAACTTTGCCCAATAAAATAAGCAGCCGCAACTGCAACTACGAACAGGAGTCCAGTCCCAATCCATGTTTTATTTTCCATATTTCTATAGAGATTACGCCCAAAGGGACACTTTGCAAGCAGGAGGGATGGTGCCAGGCACGTCAAAAACACAAAACTTGTGCCGTAATAATTGTTTTGCGGTGTCGTGACGTTTCGAACTTCCATGGCCAACCCCCACAAGGGTTTTTGAGGGGCTCCAAGCCCACCCCACCGGGGGCTTGGCATAGGTCATATTTTGACTTGAATCGTGACATTTATGGGCGTACTGTAATCGTATGGATTACTTCGGACGCGTCGCCGATAACATCTTCCCAGTGAGCCGGGAAAAAAGCGACGTGCGCACCGCCCTTCGCGAATGGGAATATCACGATACCCACTACGACACCGGCTATGCCTCAGAGATTTGTCAGCTGTGCAATCAGGAGGACATCCGTTACCAATTTGAGATCGTTAATAAATACAACGGGAACGAGCTCCTAATCGGATCTCAGTGCATCAAGCGATACGACGATATCTCCGTTGTGGACGACACTGGAGTGCGACTATCCAAGGACCTCGCGCGTAAAAAAGTAGATCGAGATCGTCGCAAGCTTATCACCGATGCTCAGACGAATAGCGTTCTAAGCACACTAGTGCGACTGAGCCGAGTGAAAGAGGGTGAGCAGATTGATTTCGAGGCGATGCTCGAAACGTATCGTGAGCATGGAGCATTTTCTCCACGCCAACTCTTTGCCGTACAATTTCGTGCATCAAAAAACAACATCCCATGCCAGAACGGGTGCTTCAAGGTGAGACTACGTGGAAAGTGGAAGCAGCAACTCATGGAAATGGATGCGTGGCGCGTTGCTAAGATATACGAACTCCTGTCACCGCAGCAACGAACTACTGTTATGCGCGCACGTCCCGACGCCTTTCCCTCGGACGCTAAACGTTAGCGGAGGAGTGGGTGCTAAGTACGTCAAAAGAACAAAACTTGTGTTGTAAAAATGCTCAGCGGGGCGTTCTATATTTCGATCAAAGTTGACACCTTTTTCACTTTTTACCGTACCCGCGCGAGTGCAGCTACTTTTCTGCGCGTCATCAAAGCGACAGTAGCGTGTAAGCAGATGCCTGCAACCGGGTAGACAAGGTCTTGATATTGACCAGTCCATCTCAGGACGACTACGAGTGTGGTCATTCCATACCCAGTTGCCCAGAGACACCAAGGTAAGGCCTTTTCGACCGTAGGGTTTTTCCAAACTGAGCGATACATAGGAATGAATGAGATGGCAACTGCACCAACGACAATGGGAACATTCCGTTACATCAAAATCTTCTGAATTGTCCGAATTGCGTGAAAGTACCGTGATACCTGCGACGCAGTTTGTCCCATCGACTCCATTTGAACCTAGAATCGGTGCTAAGCACGTCCGAAGAATAAAAGTTGTGTTGTAATAATTAGTTGGCGGAGAGAGAGGGATTCGAACCCTCGGTGGGTTGCCCCACGCACGCTTTCCAAGCGTGTCCTTTAGACCACTCAGGCATCTCTCCTCTGCATTCAAAGCTTTGATCTAGCACCGACTATTCTCTGCATATTCTTCGGATTATGTGAGCCCACAACATCCATGTACGCCATTATATCGGCAAACGAATATATGTACACTTTTGTCTCGTTTTGCAAAGAACATGCAATACCGTGTTCGTGTAATATATCCATCACTCCCTTAATGATAGGGCGCGAGTGATTCGAGAACGGCCATCCGATATACGTGCGTTTTTCTTTCTTATGGCGATAGATGCCGCCGTCAGTATCAAACAATCCCCGTAGACACGCCCGTTGGTACTTCTTATTTGTCAAAATCCACACCAAATCACTATGCGAACCCTCCTAACGTCGTAGAGTATACGCGGGCATTTGAAAGATACCAAAATAATTAATTATGTTGACGATTGATCTTGTGCGCGCGCCGGCGCTCGCGGTTGGCAAAGAACTTCTCGCGACGTTTTTCGAGATCAATGCGGAGTTTGCGCTCAAGCTCATCAGCCTTGCGTGATTCGAGCCAGCCGACTGCGGCCATCGAGATATTCCACATAAGTACGAGTCCGAGGGCGATCATGAGCTCGATGCTCGAGAGATGTGGTGCCGCGAAAAGGAATGTCGGCAGGAAGCTCACCATACCGACCACCACGTCCATGAATCTGTTTTGCGGTGTCTCCTCAATCTTCACCATTGCCTCCCACATTTCATAGGCAACCAAAAGGAGGAATACGATGATGATCGTACTCATCGTTCCGAGCTTGAGGAGATACATGCCGAGTCCGAGCGATACACCGGAGAGAAAGTGCACGACACTCCAGAGATCGAGCCACTTCCCTTCGCGCCAGATGTCCGTCCGCTCGAATTTTCCGTTACGAAGAAGGGGCATAGTATTTACACCTTCATACCTTCGAGTGCCTCGATACGATCTTCGATCGGCGGATGCGTCGAGAATAACTTTTGTACCCATTGCCCCGCCGGATGCGCACCGAATGGGTTGGTGATGAACATATGCGCGGTCGTCGTTGATGCATTCATCATCGGTGCTTGGTAGCTCCCGAGCTTGCGTAGTGCCGACTCAAGACCTTCGGGATATCGGGTGAGCAAAGCGCCGGATGCATCTGCAAGGAATTCACGCTTGCGCGATATGGCGAGCTGGATGAGCTGTGCCGCGATCGGCGCCAAGATCATTGCAAGGATCGTCGCGATCGCGATCAAAGGCCCGGCGTTGCGATCGCGTTCTCCCCCGCCGAAGAAACTGATGCGCAGAAAAAGATTGGCGAGAATAGAAATGAACCCAACGAGAACGACGGCAACGGTCATCACGAGAATGTCGCGATTGCCGACGTGTGAAAGTTCGTGTGCGATCACGCCCTGGAGCTCGTTGTCATCCATCATACCGAGAAGTCCTGAGGTGACGGCGATGACCGCATGATCCTTGTCGCGGCCGGTCGCGAAGGCATTCGGTGCCGGATCGTTGATGATGTAGACCTGCGGCTTCGGGAGTCCTGCAGTTATCGCAAGATTCTCAACGATGCGATGCAGTTCCTTGTATTGTCCCGGATCAGCCGGCACCGCACCGACACTACGGATGGCGATCGATGCCGAGAACCAGTACGCCCAGATATTGGTGAGAAACGCAAAACCGACGGCGAAATAAAGAATCGTCGAATCACCGAAATATTGCGACGCGAGGAAGCCGACAATGATCACGAACGTGAGAAAAACGCCCATGAGAAGCCAGGTGCGGAAAACATTTTTGCTCTGTTGCGTATAAAGAGATACCATACTTTTTCGGCTGGGCAGTATTACCTCGAACTAGACTTTCTGTGAGCGTTCGAGTTTCCTGATCCGTGTTTCGTGGTCATGAATCTGCGGCTCGACCGAACCCTCCAGATGGCGATAGATGTCTGTCGAAACTTTGGCGATGCGATATTGCAACCGTTCTTCGACTTCTCGAATCTCGGTGCGAAGATTTCCTTCGGTTTCTTTGATTGCGTTACCTATTTCTTTACGCAGATTCGTTTCCACATCATCAAAACCCTCTTTCATCATCCGCGCGAGACGATCGAAGCCGTCTTCCTTTTTAACAGAAGACTTTTCTTTCTTATTTGCGCGCGATGCTTGTTTCGCCATAATCGATTTAGAACTGCACCTTCACCGGTTCCTTTGCTGCCGCATCGGCTTCGGAAAGCTGGAAGAAATCACTTTGCTTGAAACCGAACATACTGCCGACAACATTGCCCGGAAATGACTGCAAACGTGTATTGAGATCCATGACGACGCTATTGTAGAAGCGACGCGCGGCTTGCATCTTGTTCTCGGTATCAGAAAGCTCTGTCTGGAGCGCGAGGAAATTTTCGTTCGCTTTCAAGTTGGGATAATTTTCGGAGACCGCAAAAAGTGATTTCAAGGCACCGCTCAACATGTCGTCGGCCTGCGCTTTGCCAGTCGGCGTCGTCGCGTTCATGGCCGCGGTGCGCATCTCGGTCACCTTCTCGAGCGTGCCTGACTCATGTGCGGCATACCCCTTGACCGTTTCAACGAGATTGGGAATAAGATCAAAGCGGCGCTTCGATTGCACGTCGATGTCGGAAAGCGCTTCCTTGACGCGGTTGGTAAGCGTGACAAAACCGTTATACGACAGAACGAACCAAATAATAAGTATCGCAACAACCGCCAAAAGAATAAATGTAATCATATGCGGGAATTGTATCATCCGCACCGTCGTACGCTAGCGTTTATGGAACCGATACCGTCGTCGTCGCGATCACTTTCTGACCGATAGGATCAGTACACACCGCAGTAAATATCGTCGTTGCGGTGAGTACCGGAGACTTTGCAGTGCTACTGGTTGCCTGCGAGCCGATCTGCGTCCCACTCGGATCGTTAACCGTACAGATCGAAGCGTTCACCGATGTCCATGAGAGGTTCACGGTGCCGCCGGAGGCGATATGTGCAGGATTGGCGATCAGGGCGACGGTCGGATTCATCGCCGTGGTCGATGTCGCGGATTTCGGTGCGGAAGCGGGCGGGACGATACTTACATAACACATCACCGGCGCCGTTTGCTGCATTCCCGAGATACACGAGAGCGAGAACTGGAGCACACCGGATGCATTCGATGGCACTGAAACCCATGTAGTCCCATATGAAAGTCCATTGGTTGAAAATCCGCTTGAGACCGGGGTGCCGGAAAGACATGACCATTGAATCGAGATCGGAACCGTAGTCGGCATGGTCACAGATGTTGGCGAGCACGAGAGTTGCGGGGTGCCAAGCGGTGTCAGCATCGGCTGCGAGAGCGGTGATGGGGTTGGCTGTTGAGCGGACGACTGCGGGAGCTGCATGGCAGGAGCGGTCGGCTGTTGAGTAGACGGGGCTGTTTGTGGTGCTGGCGCTGTTTTTGGCGCGGCTTCAGCAGGATTTTTGGATGACGGTGCTTTTGTCGGCGTTTTCTCCGGTTGAACGACCGGCGGCTTCGCCACCGGTGGTACTGGCAGCTTCGGTGGATTAGGAGCAGGTGCAGGGATAGGGGCGGGTGTTGGAGTTGGAGTTGGTGTTGGTGAAGGATGATTCGACTGCGTTAGCTGAGTATTACTCGGCGCCCAGAGACCATTCCAAAGATTCGATACCCACGAATACGCTCCGTAACCAATAGCTGAGCAGATGCCGAATCGAATGATTCCACCCGTACAAACGCCCGTTGCAACCTTCGCAACACTCCGTGCAATACCGGAACCACCGTTTGAACTTCCACCAGAACCGCCACCACCGGATCCCCCACCGCCCGGCGGAGTCGGAGGTATCGGCGGTGTACCTCCTGTGCCTCCGCCACCGAGCGTTGGAGTAGGCGTGGGAGTTGAGACCGGTACTACGACGGGAATCGGCGTTGAGGCGACTGGCTGCGGTGCCGTTCGTACCGAAGGTGAAGGTTGCAGCGGCACGGGCGTGACCGGAGAAGCTTCTTCATTTTTTGATGATCCTGCTGCCGGAGTCGGTTCGGTCACGGACGCAGTCGCGACGGGAGGTGTTTCAACGGTCTGCCCTGCTGCCGGAGTCGGTTCTGATACGGGTTCGGTCGCGGCGGGTGTCGGTGCGACTTGCGGCGCAGGGGCGGATGTCTCCGTAGCGGGAGCGGTCGCGTTCGTACCTTGCAATACCCCGCGCACGCGCGTAGCGAGATCGAGCACGTCCGCACGATAAGAGCCGTTGAGAAGAGAGCGATATCCGGTATTCAAGATCGGCCACACGAGCGTTCCAAATGGCCCTGCGACACTGTGCGCCACGGAGAAGGTGACAACGTTCACCGCGACATTGCGAAACACCGTACTTGCCGGAAATACGGCTCCGCGAAGCACTCGCACGAAGAGTGTCGTGTTGTTCCAGATGGAATTCGTCGTGGGCGCGGCAGGTGTCGTTGCCTCCGATGTCGGAGACTCAAGCGGCTTCACCTCCGGCACAGTTTCGACCTTCAAAACGGCCAAAATTGGTGCAACGGCCGAGGATGAGACTGGCGCCACTACCGGAGCTGTGACCGATTGAGATGCCTGCTCACGAGCTGTGCGCGCAGCAACGTATTGCTGAATAACAGGAATTTTTGAAAGGTAGTTCTGGTACATATCGACATACGAATTCTTTCGCATCGAATCATTTCCATACCCGCCTGTTTGATCCGTTGTCTGCGTTTTGTATTCATACGCAGGAGTAGTCAGGTCGCCGCCGCTTACCCACGATTGCGTCAGCCCGGTCGGCTGTACATCCCCGAGATAACCGATTCCCCCGATCCAAACTCTGCCATCGAGAGCCGTATTGAACATGTATACGAACTCTCCATTGTTTGAAGGAAATACTTCAACCGAAACGGTGCCGTACAAAGTCGTCTCTTGTTTCCAACTGGTCACCAGCCTTGAGAAGTCAGGCGACTGGTCATGCGTCAAAACCATGTCTTGCGGCGCAGTCTTCCCTTGCATCGCATAAAAATCTCCATCCAGAAGAATAGGGTTTGCATCAACCTGTTGATAGTAATCGTAGTGACGGCTTGTCTCCTTACCCCTGACTTCGGTAGTGCCCGCGAAGACAAATTCAGGATTATCAAACTTCAAGACGGGCGTGCCGGCTTGCGAGATCTCAGAGAGCGCCTGTTGAATTTCGAACGGAAGTGTGATGCTTTCCTCTCCGTATCCCTTCCCATACAACGTAACCTCTCCTGCAGGATTTGCTTCATAGTCTGGCAGGTATCGCCACACCCCCTGTGAGTTACTGCGATAATATGATTGCGCCGTGATGAAATATCCATCTTTGTTGACGTACGCAACAACAGCAACGTATCCATCGCCAAGATCGTAGACAGGAGAGAACGCCACCGAAACGCCTGCGACATCGACTGATTGCGTCGGAGTCAGACCTCTTTGTCGGAGATCGTCTGTAGACAAATACGTGTCCAGTAAGGGGTCTCCATAAATCCTTGTCGCTTCAAGAATTTGTTCGCCTTCTTCGGGAGAAAGTTTCTCGAGCTGCACGTGCACCAGCGGCTGGTTCGATAGCTGTACGGCCGGTTCCACACGAGTGGTTTGTGTAGATGGAGCTACGACGATTTTTGAGAAGTCTACCTGCTGCGGCCTGATGTTGAGCAGCAACGATTCTGTGAGTTGTGACTGAGAAGGAGTAAACGGATTCGTTAAGACGTTTTTTGGCAGTGGCACTCCGGACACTGACGACTGAGCAAGATTCGCTGGAACGTTGTCTGTTAACGATACTGCGAGACGGTCGTTCTGACCCTGCAGCTCTTCGTAATACTTCAAGGCGGCGGAGACTACCGGGTCTTGGACGAGAAGGCTTTGCCGTTCCGCGCTCGAAAGCAGATTCCAATTTTTCACGCTCCGGCTGTCAGCGGCTTCGACCTGCTGTTCGGCACGGAACAGATCGAGCCGCGCAATGAGCGCATCAACTGCCGCAGTCTTGTAGACATCGCTCTTTTTTGGAATCTCGTATCGCGTGGATGTCTTCGGGTCCGTATAAGAATCCGGCGATGGTGGCACCATATTCAACAGCGACGATTGCACAAGCTCCGTCTCCGTAGGCTCGTAGATGCTCGACAAGTCTATTCCGGAAAGCTGACTGCCGGAGGTATCCGATGTAGGCGCTGGGAGCCGCAGCAACGAAGTATCCGGTCCGGCCAGCGCGAGCGGCGATGGCGGGGTTTGATACGAAGTCGTGAGCTGCGGTAGTGCAGTAACGTTCGGACCAGTCACGGCCAGCCATGACGGTTTCTGATTTGAAGTCGTGAGCTGCGGCAACGGAGCGTTCTCAGTTGCTGGTAACGCGGCTGGTGCTTTTGGCGATGGCGATGCGGTGACCGAAGGAGCGTTGTTGGTCTCGTTTGCTGTGACGCCACTTGGCGCGACATTCGACACGTCACCGAGTATGACGTGGTATACGCCGTCGGGACCTTTCACTGTATTGAAGTTCTGCACGCCCGATGGGATAGCTTCTGGATTGTTGTCCAGATATATCTGCGGAGCGGGCGTGTAGGTCGTCGCGTATGTGAGTGAATTATTCGCGTCGGACCACGGAACGAGTTGTGTCGGACTGTTCGCAGTAGTCATTGCGGAAGATTTTTCCAACACCGCTTCCGGCTCCTGCATGCGGATACCTTCTGGAGTGAACGCGACATATTTCCATGGAGACGGTGTCTGTGCCGGATTGCTCGCTTCAAACCAAGCGATCGCGGGAGATGGCACTGGCGACACAGTTGCACGTGCTGTTTGCGGCGCGGCTGCCGCTGGCACTGGCACTGAAGCAACCGCCGGGACTTCGGGCAATGTAGGTGTCAGTTGATTCTGTGCGAACTTAACAGATTCTTCGGTGTTCGGCACAATAGTGTCAGTGGGTTCTGGTGCTGGCTGCGAAGAAGCCGTAGCAGGTGTCTCCAGGATCGGCACCTTAACGGATGATGGGGACGGCTGCGGTACGACCGCCGCAACTGTCGGAGCCGGGGTCTGATTTACAGCGCCAACAGGCACATTTCCAGCAGCAGGAACCGTTGCCGGAGCCAACGACCGGGTTTTGTGATGTGCTAGAGCTGCCAGAATCTGACTGTCAGTAACGACCCCTGCATCTGCAGGAGCAGCCGGAGACGGAGCAGGTGTTGCTGCAGCGACTTGCACAGGAGCCGGAACAGATGCCGTGAAAGAAAGACCTTTGTTAAATTGGACTCCTGCAACTTTCAAATCGATAACGAATCCCGGTTGCGGGACAGCGGCGACAAACGAGAATGGAGTCACGAGCCGCACAGCGGGCGTGGCAGAGCGGGTCGATGCTGCCGAATTCGCGGGCGGATAGCTCGCCTGTATAGTGACCCTCTGCGCTGGCAGTCCCGCAACGACAGTCAGTGGCGTAGTTGCGACCATTGCGTCCGATGCGACATTCTCCATATCGGTTATCGCTGCGAGCGCAGTGTCACCAAAAAGCGACGTGACCGCAGCACGATATGCTGCCACGAGCGTCGGTATATCCGTTACCTCCGTAGCAGCTGCACTGAATTCGCGACGCGAATTTTCGTTCATCGCATTCACCATCTGCGTCTCATCGTAAATGTTAATGGTGGCATTCGGCCCCTGGAGACCCGCCGCGGCGGAAATGGTCCGAGCCATCGATTCTGGATCATTACCATTACTACGCGGAGAAAGACCCGCCAATGTCGGTGTACCGGCCAAGATAGTTTCCCATGTGGTCGCACCTCGCTGGAAGTGCGCGAACACATTCATGAAATACGCGCGTGCACCATTTTGAGCGCTATTGAAACAAACGAAACCGCCGATACTACAATTAATAGTTCCTTGCCAGTTATAAAGTGCGTACTGTCGTATGTTCCCAAAATTATATCCTCGATTGATGAGTTGTTGCGCCGCAGCACTGAGTGGTTTTGTTGGAGCTGAAGCGGCAGTCGGTGCAGACGTAACAGCTATTTTGTTCGGCGGCGCTGGTGTTGCTGCCGGTGTTGCGGCTGGGATGGGAATCTTTGCTGCGCTTGGCGCCGGTGCCGAAGCTGGAGCGGGCGTTGGAGTTTGAGAGGCGGCGGGAGCCGGAGCAGGTGTTGATACAGTTGCAACTTTGACAGGCACAGTTGTTGGAGCAGCGGCAGGTCCAGCTAATGTTCGAGTAGCCTCTTTAATTACTGCAGGCGGAGCTACAACGGGAGCTGGAGCAGCAGCCGCTTTTGCTTTCGCCTCTGCAACAAGCTGATTCATATCAGTAGCAAGCTGGTCGGTTTTTGGCTTCATACTCGCTAGTCCCATGAGGGAGAATATGCTCTTGGTCTCGCGATAATTAGTGAGTGCTCCCTGAAGCGTACCGATATATTGATTTGCACGACTGATGATACTTGTTGCAGAAGTTCCGAGATTTCCGCTGGTATCCGGAACACGAGCAGCAATTGAGGCGAGTTTTTCTGTCGCTTGCAGTGCCGCTATGCCGTTTACTAATGCGCCGTCATAATCGCTTCCGTTATAGGCAGCGGTCGCGCGCGCAGCAGCGCCGGATATCTGCGCTTGCGCTGCATTCATACTTGCGATCGCCGTTGGGCCTTGCACTGCTGGCGCAGCCTCCGCCGAAGAAATCGGACTAAGATTCGAAGGAAGATTTACGATGGGTACACCTAAGAAAAGCGAAAGAGCGAGACCAAAAGGAGCTAACGCTCGGGTGATCGGAGATGTTGATTGCGGCGCTGGTGACACAGTTGGGCTGGCAGCCGGTGCTGGCGCAGTTATGGGCGTTGTGGCAGTCAAAACAGGAATGACACCTGAAACGTTTTGAATTCGTTTGTTTCGAGGTACATAATTCGGATTTGCTTTTAAATAGGCGTCTCGAAGCGACTCTGCATCTGGCGCTCCTGCAATCATGGCGTCAATCATTGCCTGAAATTCCGGACTTCTCCAAATCGGAACTTCAGAGGTAAACCATGAATATGGATACTGCAAAACATCGGGAGTAAGGGGACCATACCTACTTATTGCGTAAGGACTACTGAAAGGATTGGCATCCTCGTTGGGCACTGCGATTCTAATCAATGTCCCATTTGGATTGTTTCTTAAAAAGAAAAGCGCCCCGTCTGGCGAACTAGTAAACTGCTGATCGCTCTCGGGTACCGCATAAGGTTGATCTATGCCCCGATACAAGTACGTATATCCCTCTGGCACTTGTTCACCCTTGATAGCGTCGATTACATCCGGGGTCAGAGCTTGTGCAGGAATGGTTTCAGCAGAGAGTATCGGGGAGTCCGCTGGAAGGCTCAGTTGAGTAAACGCAACATTAACGGTGAGGGGTGGCGTAGCGGACGGAGTCGGTGACACTGTCATCGTCGGAGTCAACGTGGTTTTGCCAGTAAGGAGTGAGACGATGGGGGCGGTTACGGCTGCTATTTTCGCCGCGATTGCTTGGACCAGGGTCGGTGTAGGCAACGGATTCGCAGGCGCCGCTCCCGCTCGTGCAACAGATGGGGCGGTCTCGCTGGAAGGTGCGGCGCTCGCGGCTGGTGCAGGTGCGGGTGCGACAGTTGCAACTTCGGGGGCTGGCGCTGCCGCAATCGGCGCGGGCGTTGGGGACACTTGATTTGTCGTTTGGGGGGCCGCTGGCTGCGTAGTTACTGGTGCCGGATTATTTGCAACGGCGACTGGCTGCGGTGTCTGCTGCACGATGCTCGGTGTCGGCGATTGCACCATAGCAGGCGCGGTCGCTCCCGCAGTCGGCCCGACAGGACCTTTGGCCGAAAGGTCGGATACGCTCGCGGCGGCATGATTCGAAGTGCTCGGCCACTGTCCGATCGTAGCGAGGACCATTTTGTTGAATGCGTCTATCTGCTTCTGCGCTTCATTCCAAGCATCGTTCGACGCAGGAGCGGAATTGAACGGATTGGTATTCACTGGTACTTCGATTGGCGCAGTCGGGTTGGCAGATACGGATGGTACTGGCGCGGCGGAAGCGACAGGTACAGGATTGTTATTGTCATTCGCCGCGGCAATTCCAACATTGGTACTGGCGGCTACCGTTGGGATTTCAACTGTCGCCACGATGTCATGCGACACCGATGCAATAGCTCCTGTCAAAGGCAGTGCGACAGTTGCTCCATTCGAGCTCGCGATTATCGCGCCAGTGAGCAATTGCTGAAGACCGCGGGCGTCGAGATTTTGAAGTGCGGCCGTTACATTCGCATCCGCCGCAACACTGATCTCGTGGGCAGTATCTACACTGACGTCCGCAGGAATCGACTCTGCTCGTACAGCCTCGGCCGCATCCAATTCTCGTATTGCTGTATCCTGGGCAAACGTTATGGTAGGGTCGGCGTACGCAAGGGCCGCACTGCTCATGGAATCAACTTTTTCCGCAATCGTCGGAAACGGCGTCTCTGCTGGAGCCACTCTCATATTGGTAAAAGGATTTTCCATAACAGTGCGCTCCATAACCAATGGCTCAGCGCCACGCGCCGCTTCTGTTGTCACAGAAGATGCTGATCCTGCAGATGTCGGAGCAGGCGATGAAGGTAACGGGCCTCCCGATCCCGAGTATGATCCACCGTTTCCAAGCTGAGGCTTCACACTTGTCTCGCCGTTTAGCGCAGACTTGAGTTCACCAAGATTATCTGCCGTAACAATGACTCCCTTGTAGTTATCGATCGCCTTGAGCTGGTTTGCAGTAATAGTATCAGCGAGAGACTTCTGCGCATCCACTATGGCTTGCGATGCATTGACCGCCGGATTGGTAGCAGCAACTTGGTCGAGCGCTTGAACGATTTCTGGATTCGTTATCGGCGTAATGGTGCCTGTAGTGGGATCTATCTGGGCATATCGCGCACTTGGGTCGTTCGAGAGCTTTGCATACTGCGCTTCCGATGCGCTTCCCGCAGAATCGTCGAGCAATGTTGCGCCGCGAGCCTGAGATACTTGTGTGATGTCGCTCGCATTCAAAATGGGGCCCGTATATTCCCGAGCAGCTGCAAGAGCATCGGCATGATTGAGCGCGGCGACTCCGTTTTTCAGATCCTGCGCATTACTCAGAGCCTCGCCGACCGTCAGTAACGGATTTTCTCCCGCAGTGATTGTCGCGATAACGTTTGAATTAGTGATAGGCGTCAACGAACCGTCGGTACCGATCTCATAAACACTGCCCGCGCTCGCCTTGATGTCTGCGGGCGTTGCGGTGAAGGAGACAGCGCCTGTTTCGGAATCGACAGCAAAGAAATCGGCCAGTGATGATTGGTCGACCACGATGCCGTACCGGACCCCGAACGCTCCTCCGGATTTTGCTGCCTGCTGAAGTCCCGCAACATCACCACCAGAAAGCACGGCTCCTGAATATTCCTTTGCAGCGGTGACCGCCGCAGTGTTAGCCGTCATATCGCTCACTGCCCGCTGTTCGGCATCAAGTGCTTTCTGTAGCGCAGCAGTGCTTTGTGCATCGGCGACCACTTGTGCGGCTTCGATTTGCGGATTCACCGCAAGTGCATCGGCAACAGCACCATCGGCATCTTTGATTGAAACGAGTGACTGAGATCCTGAATCAATCTTATATACTCCAGTAATGTTCCCCTTACCATCAATGATAGCGGCGTACTGAGCATCAGCCGTACCACCCGATGCAACCGCCTTATTGAGATCTTGCATCGTGGAACCTGTGACAACATCACCCGAATATACCTTCGCGGCCGATACTTCATTTGCGCGTGCAGCTGCAGTATCTGCAGCTGTTTGAGCCGCAGTCATTGCATCTGTTTGAGCGACGACATCCGATGCGGTGATTTGTGATAGACCTTTTGCCTGCAGTGCGTCTGCGATAGCACCATTAGAATCTGCGATCTGCGTTACAGCTCCGTTGAGCGCATCGTATTCATACACACCGGTAATCGATCCGCTACGATCTACGGTGGCAGCATATCCAACGTCCAACGCACCCCCTGAACGCGCGGCCTGAGAGAGTTCCTGCACCGTTGATCCTGTAACGACACCGCCATTGTATGTATCGATCTTGGCAAGCTGACCCGCCTGAACCTCTGCAGCTACTGCATTCGTTGCTGCAGTTTTGACCGCATTCGCATCGACGGACACTTGCGAAGCGGCAACTTCAGATAACCCCGCCGATTGAATCTTATCGATGACTGCAGAATCTGTAATTGGCGAGAGAGACACAGTGCCATCTTTGATGCTGTAATTGTAAAATTGAGGGGTGGAGCTAAGATCGGCCCTCGCGATACCTTCCGCTGGAATCACCTCAGCTTTGACCCCAGCCGCAAGACTGTCCGTCAACTGCGACGGCGTACTAGCTGTGACGACGGGCTGGCCTTGCGTTTGATAGGTATTTATTTTAGTCAAAGCGTCTGCCTGCGCGTTATCAGCGGCAAAAACAGCAGACAATTTCGAATCGGCGATGACGGCGGTCGCGGCAATCGTCGGCACTTCTTTTGCTACAAGGGCAGTCACTTCCGCATTCGTAGCTGGAATGAAAGTACCACCCGAAACTCTATAATAGGTATCTCCAACCTTCGCATATTCCGCCGCCTGAGCTGTTTGCAATGTTGCAGTGGGCGTCGATGCGGCCGCAGCGGGCACTTCGGAAACATTCTCTGCAGCAGTTGCTACTGAAACTGCCGGAGGTGTCGCAGCAATCGCTTCTGGCGTGGTAGCCGCAGCGACACTAAATGCGCCATTGGTGCCCTGTACAGCATCTAGAATGATTGGCTCAACCGGCGGTAACACTCCGCCTGCAACGGATGTGATTCCTACAGTTTCTCGAGTTGCCACAGTCTCTGGAGCAAGACTTAATTCATTGACAACGGCCAGACGGGCGTCGTTATATACGGCAGGCGCAATGTCGCTCCCGAGAATAGGAAATCCGTTGGAAAGAACGGACTTTGCAGCCGAACCAACCACCAACATGTTGAGTGCCGTATTAGCTCCTGCCTCCGTGCGTGCTGTAAAATTTTGCAAATCAGTCTGCACTGTTGCATTCGCCCATTGTGTCGGCGTTGTCGGACCATTGAAAGTAAGTAATCCTTGATCAAATGCAGTGGATGGGAGCATGACAGTACTATTCCAGATCGCCTTGGCGAAAGGATCACCCATGTATGAAAGGACTGCCCCAGGCGCGGCGAGTTTATTAGCAACCCACGTATACGCTGCATCAGTTCCCGTTTGATTGCCAGTCATCGCATTAATAGCTTTTTGCTGGTCGGCCGGAAGCGGAGTCCCATTGTTGATATTCGCCGCATACGATTGAGCGTTTCGAATAAGATCATCGGTATTAACCTTCGACGCGGCGGAATAATCGTCGCTTATATTGGACTGCATTATCGTTGCTGTATTAACGATGGATGGAGAGGCGCCAGCCGTAACCTCCGGTAGCGTTGCCTTCGCGATCACCGCTGCGCTCATATTTCCGGTCATAGCCGACTGTTCGGCGGCAATCTGTGGCGTCGTCGCGGGCGCGGCCAATGCTTGCGCCATCGCATCAGCTCCTTGGTAATTTTTCACGATGTATTCTGCTGCGGCACCATACGTATCTTTCCGCGCCGCACTTGCATCAATTTCACTTTGAAGATGGTTGATCTGAGCATCAACAACATCTGTCGACAGTCCCGCCATTGCTGCTTTTTGACTCTTCAGAACATCAATGGCAGACTGATCCGTCGCGATCAAGGTATCCTCGGCTGTGATCGCTGCCCCGTACTTGACAAGTGCGACATTCGACGGACTTGAGAATGTATTAAGCGCGTTTACGTTCTGATTGTATGTATTCGCGTCAGTGGCATATTTCATTGCCTCCAGATCCGCACCAGTCGCCGGCGGAGACCAATATGTCGCGGTCAGACTTCCGGTCTTTGGATCGTACTGGTAGCCGTCGAAGACGTACGCCGAGTTGAATGAAGCGTAATAGTTTTTCCAATCAGAACTCATGCCGGACGTATCTACAGTTGCCGAGGTACCGCCAAGCAGATTGGCATTTGAGCTGAACAGATCCGCTTTGGACTGACCAAAACCTCCGGTTATTTGATAGGTTTGATTGTTCGTGTCATATGCGTTTGCATCCAAAGAGAGCGGGAATGTAGTATTGGGGCCAATTATTCCTGACGGAGTCGCCCACGGAGAGCTATTAATATAATCCCGAGTTCTCACGTCTGTATTCAGCACTAAGGTGTCTTTATTTATCACATCACCAAGTTGTTGCTGTTTTGCAAAGGCATCAGCCGCAGCATTCGTTCCATTCTGCACGCTGAGTTGTGGATCCGTCTCAAGCGAAGAAGAATGCGGAGACGTTAAATTGAGATTCTGGGCATCAGAAGTATCCGGCGAAATTGTACTAACGACCGACGCGACCCAATTTCCCGCAGTCTTTAATGCGCTCACAACGGACGACTCAGTTTTTGCGAGTGCGCACCCCCAGCTGCAAGCCTCTGTATTCGCCGACACGGACGGAGTCGGCGCACCTGATCCAAAGGTTGAAGGAGCATCTGTTGGAGTCGGGCTCGGTGTTATTCCTCTTGAATTCGGTGCATCTGTATTCGGCGGCGACAATTGCGACACCTGCTGGATAGTGTCATTCGTGAGATTCACACCCTGTCCGTTCGGCGGAGTGTAGGTCGGGTTTGGTGATAGTGCATCTGGAGAAAAAGGGATCGATGGCTGCGCGGCGGGCGCGGTCACTGAGGGGGTGGGGCCGCCAACGTTGTCAGGCGACGGCAATGCGGAATTTTCAAACGTGTCCGCAGGCTTAGTCGATACCGGCGCCACAGAAGCAGGTTGTGCCGTTTGAGAATAATCAGCTTGGCCATTCGCGCCGATTGCTGCGGGCGGCGGCATGTACGAAGATAAGGGCTTGGTCAGCTGAGGCGCTTTGCCGCAGGCACTCGTATCATTGCAATGATTGGGTGCATCACATACCCCCGAGACAACGCACGAATCTTTAACTTCCGCGCATGGTTTGTTGCGCATACATGGTTGACCATCCTGATGATTCGGATAATCGCATGAGTAGAGTCCTGCGGTGCATTGAGCATCAGCCGCATCTAGCGCATAAGCAGTGCTGATCATCGAGCATCCGGATATGGCAAGCGCGAAAAATGCACCGAATACGTACAGAAAAATCGTACCGCGTTTGCGGGTCATATTGTTGCTTCATAATACCAGAGAAATGCACGTCAAATGCCTATAAATCAGCACTTCTGAGGATTACTTAGGGCGAATATCGGGGGCGTAGCGCATACCAAAATCACCACTACCTATCGTAGTGGTGATTTTGATTGAACTGACCCGGAAAATTCAGATCTGCGCGGTGCGAGTCTTTGTCAAAACTAGTCCATGTCCCCCATGCCCGGCATTCCGCCGCCAGCAGAGGCTTTCTTTTCTTCTGGAATATCGGCGACCGCCGCTTCGGTCGTCAGAAGTACCGCTGCTGCTGAAGCCGCGTTCTCGATGCACGAGCGCGTGACTTTCACCGGATCGATGATGCCCGCTTCGAACATGTCGACGATCGTCGGTTCGACGGTGTCTTTGGAAGCGTCGTAACCGTAGGCACCTCCCTTCGCGGCAATATCGCGCAGGATCACCTGTCCGTCTTCGCGTCCCGCATTCAACGCGATCTGCAAGAGCGGCGCACCGAGTGCTGATATGAGCACACGATAGCCGACGGAGAATTCGTCGTGCGCATCATCTGCAACTTTCTTCGAAAGCTTATGCGCGACTTTTGCCAAGGCAGCACCGCCGCCCGGCACGATTCCCTCTGCGATTGCGGCTTTGGTCGCATTGACTGCATCCTCGATCTTATCTTTGAGATATTTCATCTCGGTCTCCGTCGCGGCACCGACTTTGATGACGGCGACACCACCGGTCAGCTTCGCGATACGCTCGTTCAGCTTCTCCTTGTCGAACTTCGACGTAGTGTTCTCGAGCTGTGCCCGCAGCGATGCGGCGCGCTTGTCGATGTCAGATTTCTTTCCTTTGCCGCCGACGATCACCGTCGAATCCTTCGTCGCGACAATGCGTGAGGCACGTCCGAGCACGGACAGATCCGCATTCTCGAGCTTCAATCCGAGGTCTTCGGAGATGACCTGTCCGCCGACAAGAATCGCGATATCGGCAAGTATTTCCTTCTTGCGATCACCGTATCCCGGGGCCTTGATCGCGAGCACATTGAAGATACCGCGCAGCTTGTTGACGACGAACGTCGCCAGTGCTTCGCTGTCGACATCGTCCGCGATAATGACAAGATCCTTCTTGCCGGACTGCGCGACTTTTTCAAGAAGCGGCAGAATATCTTTGACCGTCGAGATTTTTTTGTCAGTGATGAGGATCGGCACATCTTTCGCCTCGGCCTCCATGCGCTCACTGTTGGTGATCATGTAGGCAGATACATAGCCCTTGTCGAATTCCATTCCTTCCACGAATTCCGATTCGATGCCGAACGATTGTGATTCCTCCACGGTGACGACGCCGTCCTTACCGACTTTCTCCACGATGTCAGCGATCGTCGTCCCGAGTTCTTCGCTCTCGGCCGAGATCGTCGCGACTTGCCGGATGTCGGTCTTACCTTTGACCGGCTTTGCCATTTTCTTGAGCTCTTCGACAGTATCTTTCGCAGCAGCCTCGATACCGCGGCGCACCATCATACTATTGGCACCGAGTGCGGTGCGCTTGAGGCCTTCGTGAATGATCGCTTGTGCAAGGACGACGGCGGTCGTCGTGCCGTCACCTGCTTTGTCGTTGGTCTTGGTCGCGACTTCCTTCATGATCGACGCGCCCATGTTCTCGAACTTGTCGGCGAGCGTTATTTCCTTCGCGATCGAGACGCCGTCGTTGGTGATGGTCGGCGAGCCCCACGACTTGTCGAGGGCGACATTGCGGCCGCGCGGACCGATGGTGACCTTCACCGCACCGGCAACGATATCAACGCCGCGCTTGAGGGCCGAGCGGACTTCTGCATCAAAAATTACTTGTTTTGCCATAAGAATTAGCTTCTAGCTGCTAGGTTCTAGCTTCTAGGAAATTAGTTATTTTATAATTGCAAGAACACCCGATTCAGAAACGATGTAATACTCCACATCATCGATCTTCACCTCGTCGAA
Source organism: uncultured bacterium (assembly GCA_903854215.1). GTDB lineage: Bacteria > Patescibacteriota > Minisyncoccia > Phycocordibacterales > UBA2100 > UBA10103. Next base: position 36,346 of record CAINVT010000033.1, read on the forward strand.
TCCGTATTTGGAGAACATGACGGTATCACCTACTTTGATACTCATCGACAAGACATCGCCACGTTCATTACGCTTGCCTTCGCCTACTGCAACGACTATACCGCGCTCCGGTTTCTCCTTGCGTGCCGTGTCGGGAATGATGATGCCCGACGGAGATCGCTCATCCATCGCTTCTTCCGGCTTCACGACGATGCGATCGCCCAATGGCTGCACCTTGAATGCGCTCTTAGGCGTCGTCGGACGAGCACTGCTCTTCTTAGAAACTTTTGATTTCTTTTTCATACAAAAATACTTGTAATTAGAACTAATAACGGGAATGCCACCGGAGTGGCGATGGCGTTACTATAGAGGATTGGGCGATAAGTCTCAACTTGACAATATATTCTTTATTATATGCAATAATCTGGCCATACCGCCATTTGCACGACACTCCTTTCCGTGCTATCGTGGCTCTACATGGCAACAATCGCACACGTTCTCCCCTACGTGCAGATAATTCTCTCCGCACTCATCATTGTATCTGTCATAATGCAACGGACGGGGGCAAGCCTCGGCGGTGCATTCGGTGCAGACAATTTCGGTTCGGGTTTTCACACCCGACGCGGTTTGGAGAAAACACTCTTCTACGCAACCATCGTACTTGGTATACTGTTTGCGATTTCGGCATTGGTAAGCCTTCTTATAAGCTAATCTGCTTCCTGTCGTGCACGGTGCACGAATACACGGGACCAGTAAACATGCGGTATGGATTCCTATTCGGACCCCGACCATTCAGATAAAAAAAGCGTGCATCATGAAGACGTCGTTGTGACGCTCACTAAGACCCGCCGATTCGGACGTCTTTCGATACTTGAAGATCTCCTCTTCCGATTTTCACCGGCAGAGCGACTCGTTTTATATATTCTCTCTGCGGTACTTGCGATCAGCGTACTCATGATGATCACCTCCATTGATCGTGCAGCATCAGTCGATATCCCGACGCGCGGCGGATCGCTCGTCGAGGGTGAAGTCGGACCGGCACGTTTCATCAATCCGATTCTCACCCTTTCGCAACCGGATCAAGACATCGCTGCGCTCGTCTATTCGGGACTCATGCGCGAGCTTCCCAACGGTTCGTTCGTGCCGGATCTCGCATCCAGCTATACGATTTCTTCCGACGGTACGATCTATACATTTACGATCCGATCAAACGCGAAGTTCCAAGACGGTACGCCCGTGACTGCTGCTGATGTGGTATTCACGATCGCCGCCACGCAAAATTCCGATCTCAAGAGTCCGCAAGCGGCGAACTGGACAGGGGTCGTCGTCTCGAGCCCTGATGCGCACACTGTCGTATTCACACTGCCGCACGCCTACGCACCGTTCATCGACAACACGACACTTGGCATCTTGCCCAAACATTTGTGGCAGAATGTCTCCGACGAAGAGTTTTTGTTCGACCCCCTGAATACGCATCCGATCGGCAGCGGCCCGTATGAAGTTTCCTCCGTCGGGACCGACTCAACCGGTTCGGCAACACGATACGACCTCGTTCCGTTCAACAATTACATGCTCGGACGACCCTATCTCGGCAAGATCACTTTCCTCTTTTATGCGGACGATACATCAATGGAGAAGGCGTTCGATGCTGGCAAGATCGATGCAATGGCGGGGATCTCTTCGGGTGATCTTTCATCGCTCTCCCGTCCTGATTCGAATATCGTACAAGCTCCCCTGCCGCGCGTCTTCGGAGTCTTCTTCAATCAAGGTCACAATACGGTTCTCGCAGATGCCAATGTCCGTGCCGCGCTGAACGCCGCCGTCGACAAGCAGCAGATCGTCGATTCCGTGCTCGACGGATACGGCGTGATGCTCGATGGACCGATACCGCCGGATGTATTGGGAAATGCCGCATCTGCGACCGCGCTTCCGTTCGTCGCTACGCAGATCAAGACGACGAGCACCGCATCATCAACGCCGGATGAGTCCTCATACGCAAGTGCCGCTCGTGCACTCTTGCAAAAAGGCGGCTGGAGTTTCAGCAGCACCGACAATATGTGGGAGAAAGGAAAAGAGAAATTATCATTCGTCCTTGCCACTGCCGATGAACCGGAGCTGGTGGCAACCGCCAACGCCGTCGCCCATTTCTGGAGCACGGCCGGCATCCACGCAACCGTTCAGATCTACCCGCTTTCCGAACTCAATACCGCAGTGATCCGCCCGCGCAATTATGATGCAGTTCTCTTCGGCGAGGTCGTGGGGCCGGAGCTCGATCTCTATGCATTCTGGCATTCATCCCAGCGTACCGATCCCGGCTTGAACCTCGCCATGTATGCCAACGAGACGACCGATGCGCTTCTTTCGCAGGCGCGTGCGACGACTGACGCTGCGACGCGCGACGCGCTCTACACGAAGTTCGCTGCTGATGTCGAGAAGGACCAACCAGCGGTCTTCTTGTACGCGCCCGACTTTTTGTATATAGTACCCTCGTCAATCAAAGGCATCACACTCGGAGCTTTGGCAACACCCGCCAATCGTTTTTCAGGTATCGACGACTGGTATACGCAAACACAAAGCGTATGGCGGGTCTTCGCGCAGAACGTGTCACGGTAACAGATCAATCTTAGTACTATTTATTATTAGTAGCCATTAACAAATCACGGATCATTCGATCCGGATCAACAACATAATCAGCAATCAGTATGAACACTCCAAACAACCTAGGGAGTGCCGGCACGCCGGCTCCCGGTGGACGACCGCAACAACGCCGTCCGCAAAATCAACGTCCTCCGCAACGATCAAACGTACCGGGTCATGGCCCGAACAATGCGACCGTGCCGAATGGCCCGCGTTCTAATACGGGAAGCAGACCGTTTCGTCGCGGACGACCGCTCTCGCAACAACCCGCGCGTCCTATGAAGCCGCGCGGCGGCAGACCGACACATGCCACCCCGACTGATCTCGGCCGCGTATCGACCGCGACAAAGATTCCGCCGCCGGCAGAAGGCGTCGTACGTATTATTCCCTTAGGCGGTGTCGAAGAGATCGGCCGCAACATGACCGCGGTCGAGTTCGGCAACGATATTTTCATTCTCGATTGCGGATTCGCCTTTTCTGAGGACGACACGCCGGGTATCGATTACATCTTGCCCAATACCGGATATCTCGAAGAGCGTCGCGACAAGATCCGCGGACTTCTCATCTCGCACGGTCACCTCGATCATATCGGCGGTATT
>CAINVT010000034.1 GCA_903854215.1 uncultured bacterium
CCGATCTGTTATGTGCGTTTGGTTCGGCACGTGCGCGAGCAAAACATCAACCGAAGCGTTCTGCGCAATGCAGCTCGAGCGGCAGCGCTCTTTTGTTAGCCCAGGATCTGTTTCAATATCGCCATACGCACCGCAAGGCCATAGCCGATCTGCTTGAAGTAGACGGCATGCGGCGACTCATCGACATCAGGAGCGATTTCGTCGACCCGCGGCAGGGGGTGAATGATAATGGCGCCATCCTTCATCGTATCCGCGCGCGCACGGGTGATGATGTAACGCCCCTTGAGCTTCTCAAACGCATATTCATCCTTGATCCACTCTTTCGCGATACGGGTCTGATATATGACATTCGCCTCTCGCATCACCTGCTCTAAATCCTCCGTCTCGGCGAACTCCACGTTCTTTTCTTTCAGATACTCCTTTACGTCATCGCTCATGCGAAGCTCAGGAGCAGAGACGAACGAGATGCGGATATCCTCATATTTGCTCAACAGATACGCGAGCGAGCGAGTCGATCGATAGTATTTGAGATTGCCGACGAACGCGACATGGATGCCATCCTGCCGACCTAATTCTTTCTGGATCGTGTACAAATCGAGGAGCGCCTGAGTCGGGTGTTGACCAAGATTGCCGTCGCCTGCGTTTATGATCGGTACCGCTGAGGCGTCTGCAGCGCGCTTGGCCGCCCCCGTCTCCGAATGCCGCAGCACGATCGCGTCGGCATAGGTATTGATCGTACGAATCGTATCCTCGAGCGTTTCGCCCTTGGTATTCGACGACGATTCTTTGGCATTCTCCATCGTGAGCACGTTGCCGCCAAGGCGCATCATCGCCGACTCGAACGAAAATCGAGTACGGGTCGACGGCTCATAGAAAAGCGTGGCGAGGATCTTCCCGCGCAGAGATTCCTCCCGATGACCGGAGAGTTGATCGGCCAAAGCAAAAAGCTCTTGAATCGACTTCCTGTCAAACTGTTGAGTTTCAATAATATGATTCATGACTCGTGAAGTTACATATGCTTAGCAGGTTCCCTCGCTACATGCATGTAAATAATGACAACAAAATCTGTTTATGCACGCCGTCGATAAGTAACATGTCATATGAGTCAAACCATTACAATGTGTCGATTATGGCAGAAGCTTCCTGTTGTGCACTAGCGTGTCGAAACATCTTTTTCGCAAGAAGATTATTACCTATCTCCTTGCGAGTTTCTGGAGCCAAGCCCGCACGCCCCGTCGCTATTTGCTCAGGTGTAACTTCCTCTCCAACAGTGAGCGTGCCGTTGTCATTCACGCTCAAACATTCAAATACGTGCCGGTCGGGAGTCATCACATACTGCGGTAGCCCTCTGCTTCTAGCGGTAATCATTCCCTGCTTGAACATATCCAAATTTTTATTGAACAGAGTTATGGCTCGCTGATAGCCAATGCTCGAAGGGCTTGCTTTGTATAATGTTTGCAATTCGAACAGCTGATTCTTTGTTTCGAGATTGTGCGCCCAAAATACGCCATGTTCATCTTGAACCCCCGTTTGGAAATAACCGGCAACTTCTGGATTGTCTACAACAAGCTCATTGTACCCGCCCTGTGCATCTTTATCCGCTCGTCGATTTCTCACAACTTCATCAAGCTCCGATACTGTGGGTCTTTTCTCTATCGTACCCGGCTGTCTTCGCTCTTTGATACCATATGAGACCGTGCCCATATCTCTTGAGCTCGCCGCGCTGATTGATCCTCCAGCTATGAGTATGCCGCCGCTATTGCTCCAAAGGCCGCTCACCCTACCCTCTTCATCTGCTCCAGGAACGATAGCGGATGTCGAGAGCGAGGGTTCAAGTGCGAGCAGGATATCAAGATCATCCTCAAATGTAGTATCTTCAGAAACATTTGAATTCGCATTGTGACGAAGCTTTTTGTCCCCTTGAATCGTATGCACGATGAATACGTTGTTGCGTCGCATCGTTTGCTCGACAGTCAGCTGCATTTTTTCTCCTGCTTCTTGATAATGCTCGGCGAGCATCTTTTTGATCGAAGAAAATGATGAGTCAGAATCAATAAGAGTTTTCAGGCTTTCCTCAAGCTCTCGCCGTTCATCCTGTCTCTCTATTCGTTGTGTTTCTGTGAGAACCTCCCCACCAAGAGCTTCTGTTTGGTTTTGAATATCGGATACTATTTCGCCATGAGAAAAATCTTCGAAGTGAACCTCAAGTGTATTAGCGTACTCGCTCCGTTGCTCCTGCAACAAGCTGAGTTCGGAATACATAACATCATGGCTTGGGTTTTGTTTTTCTAGCTTGGATTGCAACATGCGCACCCTCACGCGGAGGGCGAGC
>CAINVT010000035.1 GCA_903854215.1 uncultured bacterium
CCGATCGTATTTTTCCTCTTCGCAGGAGTTGCCGCTGACCGCGATCTCGGGACGCATCACCTGCTGTTGGTCTTCGGGGTAGCCACGGGTGTCGTTTTCGGTGTAGTGTCGACGTATTTTTTGTTACGACCGTTCTTGAAAGATAAAGAAATAGAGCGTACATGATTCATATAGGATTACAGTCTGAATACGTAGCGTCGCTCAATGGTTTTTTGATAACCAACACATTTTTGACGTCGCTCGTCGTTACCCTTCTACTTTTATTCGTCGGGATGATTTATTATCTGGAGCGTGATAATCATCAGACGTTTATCATCAAGGCGATACGAGCCGCGACATTCCAGCTGTTACAATTCATCGATATGGTCACCGAAGATCGAACGTTATCGAAACAGGTCTTCCCGCTCGTCGCAACCTTTTTTATCTTTATCGTGACGGCGAATGTACTCGGACTCTTGCCGGGATTTTTGGGCGCTTTTTTCGTTCAGACGGCGAATGGGGCAATTCCGATCTTCAAGTCGCCCAACAGTGACCTCTCGACAACGATCGCACTGGCGCTCATTTCTGTCGTTGCTATCCAGTATTTCTCGGTGCGGATACTCGGTGTGAAGACGTATATCGCGCGATTCGTGAATTTCAGCAGCCCCATCGCGTTCGTTCTCGGTTTTTTCGATATTATTTCCGAAAGCGCCAAGATCATTTCGTTCTCATTTCGTCTCTTCGGAAATGTTTTCGCTGGCGAGGTTCTGCTGCTCGTCATCGCATTCCTTGTGCCGTATGCGCTCCCGCTGCCCTTTATGATTCTCGAAGTATTCGTCGGGGTCATACAGGCGTTCATCTTTGCCGCTCTTACATTGACCTTCATTCAGTCTGGTACACTGCGTGTGGGGAGGTCGTAGTGAGTATTATTAGTAATTAAACAGCAGTGATATATGCCTCAAGATTCATCAGCATTCGTCATGGCGATCGGTACGATCGGACCGGCACTCGCCGTCGGTATGATCGGTGCAGCGGCATTGATTGGTATGGCGCGTAATCCGGACAATTCCAATAAGATCCAGATCGCCATGATCATCGCGATCGCGTTTGCGGAAGCTATTGCGATCTATGCACTAGTCTTCGCGCTCATCCTCAAGTTCGTCCCATAATCGTGACATTTGAACATCACCATGCAATTTTTGGGAAGTCTCGGGATAAACATCAATGTGCTCATCGCACAGATTGTTAATTTCGGTCTCTTGATGCTGGTGCTTTCGTACTTCGTATATAAGCCGACGATCAAAGTGATCGAAGAGAACGAACGGAGCCTGCAAGAAGGTGATAAACAAAAAAAGTTGCTGGAAAAAGAAAAGGAATCGTTCGCCGAAGAACAGAAAAAGACCCTCGTTGAATCTCGAGAACGCAATAGAAAGTCCGTGAAGGAGCTCGCCGTGATGACTGAAACAATCAAGAGTCGTGCGCACGAAGCGACAAAAGAAGAGTCGGCTGCGCTCATTGAGCAGACCAAGAGTATTCTCGAATCGCAAAAGCCGCAGATCGTGAACGAGATCACCAAAGAGCTCAATACAAAATTCACCGAAGATTTTCACGAGTCATTCGATCGGCTCGTGTCGCCGCCGTATCAAGCTGAATTTCAGAGTGTACTATTCAAGATATTCATCGACCGACTCGATGCGACTGACCTTGATAGGATAAAGGATACAGATGCCGATGAATTGCGCGCATTACGCGAGACGAACCTCGATGAATACGAGAAGCGGTTGCGCCGCCTGATCGGTACGGTTCTGCTTGAATATACCGCCGGTGTGACGCCGCATGAGCTCGAGGAAGTGGAGCGAATCGTTTCTGAAAAGATAGGAGTGGACACGCGTATCGATGTGCGACGAAATGCACGTCTCATCAATGGTTTCCGTCTCGAAGTCGAAGGTCGAATAATCGAAAGTAATCTGGCGAGTATCGTCACTGATCATGTCTAAGACGCAAAACAACACTGCATCTGAAGTCGGGCGCATCGTCTCGTTTTTTTCTGGCGTGGCAAAGATCCAAGGTTTGCCGCATGTATTCTTGCATGAAGTGTTGATCACCGATGATGGTGTGTCGGCGGCGCTCGTCATCGGTTTTGATGAGCGCTTCGTCGAAGCGGTATTTTTCGACGAGAATTTTGATACGGAGCGGTCGCTGTACCGCAGTTTTGAAAGCTTCCAAGTACCGCTCTCGCGCGCATATATCGGCAGAGTGGTCGACGGTTTCGGACATCCGCTCGATGAACTCGGTGAGATCAGCGGCGACGAATCACCGGTATTTCGCGAAGCGATTCCGATCATTGATCGACAGCCGGTCACGGTGCCGCTTACGACAGGGATCAAGATCATCGATGCCTGTCTTCCCTTGGGTCGCGGCCAGCGCGAGCTCATCATCGGTGATCGAAAGCTCGGCAAAAGTTCCATCGCGATCGACACCGTGTTGAATCAGAACGGTGCCAACCCACCAATCTATTGTATCTATGTCATCTGCGGTCAAAAGGAAGCGGATGTGCGTGAACTCGTTTCGACATTCGAAAAACAGAATGCGTTCTTGTACTCGACCATCATTGCGGCGACTGCCGGTAGCTCGCTTGCGCAACAGTATGTCGCACCGTTCGTCGGGTGCGCGATCGCAGAATATTTTCGCGACAACGGCATGGACGCGTTGATCATCTATGACGATCTTTCGAAGCATGCCAAAGCATATCGCAGTATCTCGCTCTTGCTCGAACGAGCACCCGGCCGTGAAGCATATCCGGGTGATATTTTTTCTCTCCATGCAGGACTTTTGGAACGGGCGGCAAAATTGTCAGATGCGAAGGGAGGTGGGTCACTCACTGCGTTACCGATCGTTGAAACGCAGGAAGACGACATCACGTCGTTCGTTCCTACGAATCTCATATCGATCACTGACGGGCAGATATATCTCGAACGCGGTCTTTTTCAAAAGGGGTCCTTACCGGCGGTGAACATCGGCCTCTCAGTCTCTCGTATCGGTTCCCAGGCGCAGCCCAAAGCACTCTCCGGTGTGGTCGGTGGTATTCGATTGACGCTTTCCGAACACCAAGAGCTGGAGCGGCTTTCGCAGCTTGAGAATAATTTGAGTCAGAAAGCGCAGCGGGGGATCATTCGTGGAACCATTCTGACGGAATTTCTAAAGCAGGGACAACATGTCAATGTCCGATGGCCGGAGCAGACAGTTCTTTTCTATGCGATCAACGAAGGACTTCTCGATGATCTTGACCAAACGACATTGATGGAGACCAGCAGCGTGCTCGTCGAAGTGCTCGGAAGTCGTCACGAGGATCTCCTGGAGCGGATCAAAAGCGGGGTATTTGACGACACGGTGAAAGCAGATATCGCCGCCATCATCCAGGATTTCAAACAGCAGTTCGTATAAGGAGAAAAGATATATGGAAAATTATTTAGTATATAAAGATCAAATAGAAGGATTCAGAGAGGTTGGCGAGACCGTCAAAACGGTCGAGAAGATCGCGGCTTCATCGATTGGTCGCCTTCGTCAGGAGCGGGCGAATATCAATGCGTATCAGGTGAATATCGGGCGCGCACTTGCCCGCCTCTCGCTTTTTCATGAGATCGAGAAACCGTCAAAAGTAACCGGAGTTTCGGCGATCATTGTGCTGACGAGCGACAAGGGATTGACCGGCGGCCTGTGGCGACGCACGATCGACGAATTTCTACAGACGGCCCGCGAGAACTATGAAGTCGTCATTATAGTCGGTACGAGAGGCGACAAATATCTGAAAGAGGAAGCGTTGTCGGCGACGAAATCATTCGAGAGCGATATCGATGCGTTACACTATGTGACGGAAGGGTTCCGCACGAAGCGGTTCGCTCGTGTCGATATCTTGTATCCGAAATTCATTTCGCTTGCCGAACATCGACCGACTATCGTGCCGTTTCTTCCGTTCTCATTCGACCAGACGACGTTGCGGTCGATCGAGAGCGGTGTCGAGTTCGGTTCGCCGATCATTGAGCCGATGCATGCACGATCTCAGATCTATGAACGGTTACTGCACAAATACAGCGACGCATTTTTTCGCGCCGTCGCAGCCGAAGGAAAGCTCTCGGAGTTTTCGGCGCGTACCGTATCGATGGAGCACGCGAGTGCGAAGACCGAAGAGCTCATACGAGGTCTCATTCTCGGCTATCGCACGGAACGTCGCCGGTCATTGACTCAAAAACAGTTAGAAAGCTTTATCGCACACAAAATCGTATGAACGGAATCAACGGAACAATCACCATGTTGCAAGGCGGTATCGTCGAGATAGTATTCGCGGGCGATATGCCGCCCTTACATAGTTTGCTCGTCTGCAAGGATCGAAAGGTCTTTTTTGAGCCCGTCGAGAAAAAAGATTTTAAGACGGTGCGCGCTGTGGCCCTGTCGTCGCTCGAAGGTGTGTCTCGGGGTGAAGAAGTCATATCGGCGGGTGGCGAACTTTCCGTGTGGCTCAGTCCCGACATGTTGGGCAGGATGTTCGATATGTTCGGTAATTCGATCGATAACAAGCCATTTGAAGGTGCCCGACAATTTTCGATCTTCGGAGATACGAGAAAGCGTCCGCTCGCCGGTAGCGGCGCTGGCGGCAAGATACTCGAGACCGGCATAAAGGTGCTCGATCTTCTCACGCCATTTCGTGCCGGTTCTAAGATCGGTTTCTTCGGCGGAGCAGGTGTCGGCAAGACCGTGTTGATCACGGAGCTCATTCACAATATCGCTTTGAAGGAAACCGGGCTCTCTGTTATCGCGGGTATCGGCGAACGTATTCGCGAGGGCAACGATCTCTATACCACACTGGATGGTCTGAACATCCTCAAGAATTCAGTACTGTATTTCGGCGAAATGGATAAGTCACCCGGCGTACGTTCGCGCGTGGGACTTTCTGCAGTGACCGCAGCGGAATTTCTTTCTCGAGAAAAAGGCAAAGATGTCTTTCTATTCGTTGATAATATCTTCCGCTATGCGATGGCGGGCATGGAGATCGGTGTCATGCTCGGCAAGGTGCCGTCGGAGCTTGGTTATCAAGCGACGCTCGACAACGAGATGGCGCAGCTTCAGGAGCGCATACGTTCGAGCGATCAGAATTCCATCACATCGATCCAAGCCGTGTATGTACCGGCCGACGATCTGACCGATCCGGCGGTCGTCTCCATCTTTTCTCATCTCGATGCTTCACTCGTGCTTTCGCGCAAGGTCGCCGAAAAGGGTATCTATCCCGCGGTCGATACGCTACGTTCGAGCTCCGTTGTCTTGAATCCTGCAGTCGTCGGTAAGCGTCACTTCGAGGTCGCCGCCCGCGTCAAAGCGATATTCCAAAAATATCAGGAACTTTCGCATATCATCGCGATCCTCGGTGTCGATGAATTGTCACAGGCGGATCGTATCGTCGCGAAGCATGCCGAACGGCTTCAATACTTCCTCACACAACCGTTGCATGTGACTGCAAATTTCAATCATCTTAACAAAAAAGGCGCCTACGTACCACTTGAAAAGACACTCGAAGGCTGCGAGAAAATCATGAGCGGTGAATTCGATAGTGTCGATCTTTCTGAGTTCTATATGATCGGTACGCTCGACGACCTGCATGTATGAGCGAAGAAAAGCGATTGAGCTGTAGCATCACCGCTCCCGATACGACGAAGACGTATGAAGGATTGCGGAGCGTGAGTATCCCGTCAGCAACAGGCACTATGCAGATCTTACCCGGACATGCGGAATCTTTTGTATTGATTGGCGACGGCGATGTCATTCTAAAGAGTGCCGATGGTCACATTGAGATCTTGCATATCGGCCAAAGTGAGTGTCATATTCATCATGACCAGGTCATGATCATCGCCTGACAACCGCACACGATCTAACTTAATGCCCGAAGAAAGCTTCTGTATAAAGACGATCTTCGGCGATCCCGGCAGCCTTGAGACCGCGCCAGAAATCACGCACGAATTCGATTGATCCGCACATGAAGTATTCGGGATCGGCAGCATCACCGACCTCGCGTATGATCGCTTCTGCCGACATTCGGCCGCGCGTGATACCTGCAGGAAGCAGATCTTCACGAGTAATAAAATGATGCACCGTAAAATTCGGATGCGTTGCGGCGAGCGCGTCGAGTTCATCGCGGAAAACGACATCGGCGATGGTTCGATTCGTGTAGAAAAGCATCAGTCGTCGTGTTGGTTCATTACGTAATGCGTCGAGTATGATGCTGCGGAACGGTGCGATACCGATGCCGGCAGCAAGCATGATGAGCGTGCTCGACTTCGATTCACTATAGAAATAGCCGCTCGGGTCCGATGCATGGAGTGTATCTCCGACGTGCATGGCACACAGGTGGCGCGAAAATTCTCCTCGTGCGCTCACCGTGATGCGAAGGGGTTCGTGCGGAGCACTGGCGATGCTATATGCTTTGCCTTCCGGCGTGGCAAGCTCCGGTAAGTAGATCGTGAGGAATTGGCCGGGCACATATGAAAGTGTTTGTTCTGACGACAACTCGAGCGTTACCGCACTGTCCGTTTCGGCGGTCGTTTTGGTCACGGTATAACGTTTCTTATTATTTGTTTGCATGAGTTTCGTAGTCTTGCACCGCTTCGCGAAGCGCAAGATGCCCGAGGACGGAACAATGATACTTCCGGTCTGGCAGTCCACCGAGGCGTTCGATGATCGCTTCGGGCGTTATCTTTTTTGCCCGCGTGAGCGTCATGCCGCCGTTTTCTGTCGCCATGACGGAAAGCATCGATGTCGATGCGATAGCGGAAGCACAACCAAACGTGCGCCATTTGCACTCTGAAATACAGTTATTTTTTTTATCGATCCGTATCCATAACGCCATCATATCGCCGCAGGCAGGACTACCGACGACGCCGATGCCATCCGCCACGTAGTCTTTCTCATCGAGCAGGATGTTGCGTGGATTGAAAAAGTGATCCTTGACGGTATCACTGTAGACCCAATCATCCACATCGCAGGTTCGTGCATCGTTGTTCATACAGTTGCAATAGTTGGCATGACAGCGGTCAATGCAGAAAGGGAATTGAGTCGTGCGACAATACTGGGCAGTATCGTCATTACATGATCAAGATCCTCGCGTGTCGTTGCTCGCCCGAATGAGAAGCGAATGCTTCCATGCGCGAGCGCCTCATCGGTGCCAAGTGCCAGCAGTACGTGTGAGGGTCGTAGGTCGTGAGCCGAGCATGCAGAACCGGTTGATACCTCGATGCCTTCACGGTCAAGCATTAAGAGAATCGACTCTCCCTCAATATGCGGGAAAGAAAAATGTGCATTATTCGGGAGTCGTATCAGTGGATCGCCATTGAGCGTTGCCTCGGGGATCAATCGATGCATTTCTCTGATGAAATGATCGCGCAAATCGGCGAGTCGCGCGGATTCTTCCTCGCGCATATCATGTGATCGCCGTAAAGCCGCCGCACAGCCGACGATCAAAGGAACGCTCTCGGTACCGGCACGCAAGCCGCGTTCCTGATCGCCGCCGACGATGAGCGGTGCGATCTGAATGCTGCTTCTTTTATAGAGAATACCGACCCCTTTCGGTCCGTAAATCTTGGAACCATTCAGAGTCATGAGATCGACGCCGAGTTTGTGTACATCAAGTGACAGGAATCCGGCGGCTTGGCATGCATCGGTGTGCAATAGAGGAAATCGCTTCTGAGCATGACTTCTTTTGAGAATTGCAGCAATTTCAGCGATCGGTTGGATAGTACCGATCTCGTTGTTCGCGTACATGACCGAAACAAGGATCGTATCGTCGCGCAGCAGTCGCTCAAACGCGTCAAGATCGATGATGCCGTTTTTTGCTACGGGCGCATAACTTACCTCAAATCCTTCGCGTTCGAGTTGCCGTGCCGATTCCATGACAGCCTTGTGTTCGATGGAAGAGATAACGACGTGGCGACCATGTGCAGTATTGGCGCGTGCGACACCGAGGATCGCGAGGTTGTCCGATTCGGTACCGGAACCGGTAAAAAAGATTTCTTCCGGCGAACAGCCCAGTACCTGTGCCACTGTCGTTCGTGCCATATTGATCGCATGTGCCGATCGTCGACCGCTTGCATACATCGACGATGCATTACCATAACGATCTCCAAAATACGGTAGCATTTCCGCAAGCACCATCGGATCGGTGGGCGTCGCAGCCGCGTAGTCGAGATAGACACGCTTTTTATCTGATGAGACATTGGTCGACATACGTGGTGAGTATTTTTTGGAATTGTTTGAATTCTTCGTCGCTATAGGTCACTTTATTCCTGAACTGTGGGTTCAGTATCTTCGTCGGAACGAATTTTTGCAAGACGTATGTTTTGGCACCTCGGATCTCACGACCGATCTGCTCGAGGTCTTCGGGGGAAAGCATGCTCTTGATGATCGTTGTCCTGAACTCGTAATCGATACCCGATGTCATGAGGATATCGATGCTCTCGCGAATCGCTTCGGTATCGACCGGTCGTGCGACTGTCGCTCCATATGTTGCGAGCGGAGATTTGATATCCATCGCTACGAAATCGACAATGCCGTCACGGATTGCATCGCGCAAGATCGCCGGATGTGTGCCGTTCGAATCAAGTTTGACCAAGAATCCGCGTGTCTTGATCTCGCGCATGACCTGCGGCAGATCGGCGTGAATGGTCGGTTCACCTCCGGTGATGACAACCCCGTCGAGCATACCTTTGCGCGCGTCGAGGAAATCGTAGAACTCACGTTCCGAAATATGCACATCGGTCGTCTCATCAACGAGCTCGGGATTATGACAGTACGGACATCGGAAATTACATCCGATGGTGTACACCATACAGGCTATTTTTCCCGGGTAGTCGATGAGCGTAAATTTCTCAAGCCCGCCGAACACCATACGCTAGGTGACGACCGTATTTATTTGTTGCTGCTGTGCAGGGAGGCTGGCGTGGACACTTTGCGGATCGTAGGTCTCTCGAACCTTGAATTCTGCTTGTTTGGCGGTATTCCACTGGCTCAAGGGGCGCAAATACCCGACGATGCGCGAGTAGATCTCACATTCGCGATTACATTCGGGGCAATGGACGTGCTCGCCGGCAATGTAGCCGTGTGAACCACAAATACTGAACGTCGGTGTAATGGTGAAGTACGGGAGGCGGTAATTCTCACAAATCTTACGAATGAGTGCGGGAATCGCACGCGGGTCAGCAATGCGCTCGCCGAGGAACAGGTGGATCACGGTGCCGCCGGTGTACTTCGTCTGAAGGTTGTCCTGAATATTGAGCGCTTCGACGATATCGTTAGTGTACTGCACCGGAAGATGTGAGGAATTGGTGTAGAAGGGCTGAGCGCCGCGGCGTGATTCCGCATCGTTCGCCACGATGATATCCGGGAACTGTTTGCGATCCTTGTTGGCAAATCGATAGGTAACGCCTTCGCCGGGAGTTGCCTCGAGGTTGTAGAGATTGCCCGTATCCTTTTGGTACTCCACCAGACGATTGCGCATGAAGTCGAGTGTTTCTGATGCGAAGGCTTGCCCTTCGACACTGCCAATATCGACACCGAGCAAGTTTACGATCGCTTCGTTCAGACCCAAAAGGCCGATGGTCGAGAAGTGATTTTCCCAATACGCACCATAGGATTCCTTGATCTTACGCAGGTAGAATTTGGTATACGGATAGAGATTCGCATCCGTGAATTTTTCCAGCATCTTTCGTTTGATCTCAAGACTCTCGCGCGCGATATCCATCTTTTCAGCAAGTGCGGAGAAGAAATTCTCTTTTGCCTTTTTTACGTTTGTCTTACTGTTCTGCTTCGCGATATAGCCGAGACGCGGCATGTTGATCGTGACCACACCGACAGATCCAGTCAGTGCATTGGCACCGAAGAGTCCGCCGCCGCGGCGATCGAGCGCGTTCAAATCGAGACGCAGACGGCAGCACATCGAGCGTGTATCTTCCGGCTTCATGTCGGAATTCACGAAGTTGCTGAAGTACGGAATGCCATATTTCGCCGTAATCTCCCAGAGACCCGCAAGGTTCGGATTTTCCCAGTCAAAGTCTTTCGTCACATTGACGGTTGGAATAGGGAAGGTAAATACACGACCCGCAGCATCGCCTTCGCTCATCACCGCAAAAAATGCCGCATTGAGCACATCCATCTCCTTTTGGAATTCACCGTATGTTTCTTTTTGCGGTTTTCCGCCGATAATGACCTGCTTATCCTTGAAGTTGGGCGATGGTGTGAGATCGAGCGTGATGTTCGAGAACGGTGTCTGGAAACCGACTCGCGTCGGTACATTCATATTGAATACGAATTCCTGAACGCACTGTTTGACCTCTTCCGGGGTGAGCTTGTCGGCACGAATGAACGGAGCGAGTAGTGTGTCAAAATTCGAGAATGCGATCGCACCGGCTGCTTCGCCCTGCAGCGTGTACATGAAGTTGACCATCTGGCCAAGCGCGGTACGCAAATGTTTGGCCGGACCGGATTCGATTTTGTCGGCAACGCCACGGAATCCTTCGGTGAGAAGATCCTCCAAATCCCAGCCGACGCAATAAACCGAGAGCGTACCGAGATCGTGGATATGCAGATCGCCGTGCTCGTAGGCGTCCTTGATATTCTGCGGATATACCTTGTTGAGCCAGTAGGTCTTGCTTACTTCGGAGAAAATGTAATTGTTCATCCCCTGGAGCGAGTACCCCATGTTGCTGTTCTCCTTGACCTGCCAGTCAAGCTCACCAAGGTAGCTATCGACGAGACCTAATGATGCGGCCGTGGCGAATGCTCGCATCTCAGCATGCTTTTCGCGATAGAGGATATAGGCTTTGGCTGTCGCAGGGAACTTTTTGAAGACCAACTGCTGTTCGACGATGTCTTGCACGCCTTCGACATTTGGCATAAAGGTCTTGTCAATCGCTATTTCGCGTTCGATCGCTTTGACCACTCCCTCGGTGACGATCAAAGGCGCTCCATCACGAAACTCACCGGCCGCCTTCATGGCTTTTTCTACTGCTCGCTCGACTTTTTTTATATCAAATGCGACGGTTGAACCATCACGTTTGACGATGCTTTTAATCCCCGGACCTTTCCGTTCATGTAATGATTTCATGCGCCGCGACAAGCTAAATTGGTAAATGTCTAACTATCATACCTACTGATTCGTGCGCATGATTTGATCGACACTGGGGATAAGACAATGGCGTCAAAATAGGGCGCTACTGTTGAGTAAAATACCACATGAAAAAATCGATGTGGCATTTGCATAAAAGCTCATTTTGTATCGAAACTCGAAATTCTTTATTACAAGCTACTCGGATCAAGAAACGAGCCAACGTAATGGTTAATTTCGCGCGCTTTCGGCGATTTGTACCAGTGGATATCCGTATTGCGGCGCCAATAGCCGATTTGTTTGTGTGCATAACGATGTATCACATGGTAAAGCTCATCTTCCATCTCGCGGCGTGAGATCTTTTTTTGTAAGAGGCGCGCGAGCGAACGATATTCGAGACCGAGTTCGATCATCCGTTTGTACGAAAGACCGCCGGCATGCAGCCGCTTCGCTTCTGCGATCATGCCGTGCTTGAGGCGTTCGGTGAGCCGTTTCTGTATCTTGCGGTCAAGTGCCTTCATATCGGGTGCAATGCCGATCCATAAGCAATCATATCCACCATTTTCCGCGAGGTTCGACCTCGAGGTTGAGCCTCGCGGAGAGCATTGGGCGATCTCAAGAGCGCGGATGAGGCGGACTTTGTTGTTGCGTTCGCTCGGTGTTGCCATTGCGTGTGCCCGTATGGGATCTTTCTCTTGGAGGCGATCATACAATTGTGCGACGCTCAGTTTGTCCAGTTTTGCCCGAAGTTTCGGATTAGGAGGGACATTGGGCAAGAAAATACGTCCGACGAGCGCATCAATATAAAAGCCCGTTCCTCCGGCGATGATCGGCAGTTTGCCACGTTGTATTATGTCGCCAATCGCTGATCGTGCGTGATCAACGAAATCCTGCGCACTGAAGACCTTCTTCGCCGATGCAACATCCAAAAGATGATGGGGGACGCCCTGCATTTCGCGCCGGGTGACCTTGCCGGTGCCGATATTGAGCCCACGATACACTTGGCGCGAATCGGCGGAGATCACCTCACCGCCCCATTTTTTGGCAAGTTCGACCGCTAAGGCGCTTTTGCCGGAAGCGGTCGGTCCGACGAGAATGAGAACTTTATTCATTTTCATGGTTATTTTTTTGCAGTGAGATGCTCTCGATCAGAGAGCGTGCATTGCGAGCCAGCCTGACCGTATATTTCGTGTTACATCCTGCACTAGTTTCTGTAAATGTTGGCGAAAAACCTATGATGTTCAGCATGGCATAGACATCTTCTGCGAGAATCTTCGTGTTATTGCTGAAGTTGACCATCAAATATCCACGGTCTTCGTAGATGCTTCCGTCAGTTTGTAGTAGTCCACGGAGACATGATCGAGTGTAGGTCTTACTTTTTCGTATCCACAGTGGTACACGGGCGTTTTGGAAAAACTTCGAACCTTTTCCCACGTGCCACGGCATCCACTTTTCCAACGTATTTGAATAGACACTGATATTGAAGTATGTCGGGGTTTTTGCTCGAACTACAGAGACAGCGTTCCTTGGAAGTACTTTTTTTAGTGCCGTTATGATTTCTTCGGCAAGCACAGGATAACGAGCATCGCAGGTGACTCTCAGTCGAATAGCTCTACCGTTTGGATTCGAAAGGTTTCCATCGCCTAAAGCTACTCCCACGATATATGCCCATGTGTTCTTTGACACAGTGGGCGAGGGGGGAATCGAACCCCCACGAGCTTGCGCTCACGCGATTTTGAGTCGCGGTCGTCTACCAATTCCGACACTCGCCCTCGAATTCAAGTGTATACGCACTTTCAATGCCATACAATAGCGCCTCGTGGTGTCTCGTGGTGTTTTGTTGCTTCGCCAGCCCGAACGGGTCGACAACGAGTAATGTCGACAAGCATGAGGATCCGAGCCCCTCCTCCGGTACATAACTTGAAATCACTGTTCTGGGTGTTCTCGTGGTTTTGGTTGACAAACATCCATCAGATGATATAATACCGTCAGCGACCTGAAAATCCCAGGTTAAAACCGGTTCCACGAGCTATTTGTAATACAGGAGGAAAAGTATGAGCAAACTTCCAGACTCTGGCTTCAAGATCGTCGTCGACAATTTGACGGGGCAACAGTCGGATCAGTCCATGCTCGGGCACTCGTTCGTCGGCTATCGCCGCAAGGTGTTCGATGAATTCGTCGCGGTGTTCAAGTTTACGGATAACCCTCACGAACAATGGCACGACAAGTTTGTGTGTGAGCAAATCGTCAAGAACGCCAAGCCGGGCACTGAATCGCATGAGAGCGCGAAGAAAGCCCTCAAGCACTGGCCAAGTGCGTGAATGAAAACTCTGGCCCCTCATGTTGAAGGTCGGGAATGACTTAAATAATTCCACCGAGGGAGCACGGTACTATATGCTCCCTTCTATTGAGTTCATCACATAGCGTGGTGCTCTCATAGAGGAAAACTTAAAGACCAGTTCTTTGTAAACGGTTTGCCATGGCAGAAAGCTGCTCACTCGTTGGGTATCCTCCTGCTATGGCAAACCTTCAATCTGAAGGAGCCCGCTAGCGAAGGAGGAATTCCAATGTCTGCTGACACGACTGTCGTCATCGCAGCCCATCGCTTCGACGGTGATGGAGAGCTGTCGTACACGGCTGCGGTCATACAGGCTGTCGAGAACCTGACAGATCACGATTCTGCAACCTGTCTGAAATACGCTCGTGCGCATTTCATCGACGGGCAGTATCCGTGGTTCAAGGGTTCCGGTGGTTTGCGTCGGGTGAAGCAATTCGCCGCCCTTCTCGCCGAAGAACAACGGGAGAACGGGATTCTCGAGTACGAGAATCGACCGATCATCGAAATCGGCAAAGACCGAGTGTACGTGCTGACACGGCGAGGTCAACGAAGGGATGATGTCTGCTCCACAGACAAACCTTCTCACTCGCCTTGGCAGACGACAAACGGTCATCGCGATTATGGGATACCGAATAGCTCTCGGTACGCCTCGCGGTAGCCACGCATACGGCTCACCTGAATAGCCGCTAACAGGAACCCCACACAATCTGGTGTGGGGTTTTGCTTATTAAACCGAATCTCGAAATCAAACCATCTGGTTATCTAGCCGTGATATAATCGTGACCATATGGCAGGAATGTATCAAGGGGATTCGATATTTTGGGTCGAAGTCGATCGTATCAAGCCCAACCCGTTTCAACCGCGTCGCAATTTCGATGAAGTTGCGCTTGCGTCACTTGCGGAATCGATCCGACAATACGGCGTGCTTCAGCCGCTGACGGTGACGCGCAAAGAGATCGAGCGACCGGGTGAGGGGATTTTTGTCGAGTATGAACTGATCGCCGGTGAACGACGTCTGCG
Organism: uncultured bacterium; assembly: GCA_903854215.1. Lineage (GTDB taxonomy): Bacteria > Patescibacteriota > Minisyncoccia > Phycocordibacterales > UBA2100 > UBA10103. The sequence goes on from CAINVT010000035.1 coordinate 14,481, forward strand.
TGCCTCGAAGCTTGCCGGCATCGCTGCCGTGCCGGTCGTCATTCGCACATCGGAGGATACCGACCGCATGAAGCTCGAGCTCGCGATCATCGAAAATTTGCAGCGTGAGGATCTCAATGCTATCGATCGTGCGGAGGCTTTCAATCGTCTTGCTTCGGAGTTCGGCCTGAAACATGCGGAGATAGGCTTACGTGTCGGCAAAAGTCGTGAATACGTTTCCAATACATTGCGTATCCTCATGTTGCCGCAGGAAATGCGCGATGCGTTGGGTCGTGGGGACATCAGCGACGGTCACACACGTCCGCTCCTCATGCTCATTGATCGTCCGGAAGAACAGCAGGTTTTGTTCAAAGACATCATCGCACGTCGTCTCACCGTTCGTGATGCCGAAGCGCTGGCGCGCCGTGTGGCGATAGAGAAGGCGCGGAACAAGTCGCTCGTTTCGCCGGATCTGATGTCGCTTGAGAAACAACTCTCCGAACGCCTAGGCACACGTGTGCGCATCGAGAAGAAGAATGCCGGCGGCAAACTGCTGATCGATTTCTTTTCGCCGGAAGATCTTACCGCGATATGTATGACGCTGATCACGCAACCGGCCACACTCGCGGTGCCCGAACCTACAGAAGTCACAGATGCGGTCGTAGCGGAAGGTGAAGTAGTCGAGCAGGGGCCGCAGACTCCTGTGGAGCCTGCGGCCCCCATCGAGCCAGTCGTTCCTCCAGAACCTGAAGATGATGGGCTTTACTCGATTAATAATTTTAGTTTGTAGGGATATTGAACAAAGCTCAGAGCTTTAAAAACGGAAAAGGAACAAAGCACAGCCTGAAGCACAAAGGTCCGACCTTAAGGGAGCCCAAGGTCGGACCTTTGTTCATCTTCCGTTACTGCCAAGCTCTGACCCTTTGTTCATTACTTTTTTCCCTCCGCGAGCGCAATCGCCGCGCGGATATGCTTTTTTGCCATGCTGGTCTTGGCGATGTCGTGCCACTTGCGTGAGGGCTTCGCGTTGGATTTGGTGATGATCTCAACGAGATCGCCGTTTCGAAGTGCGGTATCGAGCGAGACCATTTTCCGATTGACTCGTGCCCCTGACATGTGGTTACCGAGGTCGGAATGCACCGCATATGCAAAATCGATCGGTGTCGCCTCGATCGGGAGATCGATGACGTCGCCCTTTGGAGTGAATACGAACACGCGATGACTGAAAAAATCTGATTTGAGTGTATCGAGATATTCTGTGGATTCTTCTTCACCATGGTGCGCGAGTGCGAGTTGTTCAAGCCATGCGGGGACGTTTTCGCGCACCACTTTTTTCTCATCGTTCGTCGCTGTCGGTTGTGCCTTGCCGATACGGGGGAAAAATTGACGTATCCACTCGAGCCCGCTGCGGCGCCCGGTGCCCGATTGTATTTCTTTGTAGGTAATATGAGATGCGATGCCGTACATTGATTCGCGATGCTGCGCCTCGGTGCGCAATTGTATTTCCAAGGCGCCGCCGTCGCCGGTGTATACCGTCGTATGAATGCTCTGATAGCCGTTGGGTTTGGGAAAGGCGATGTAGTCCTTGATCTTGCCGGGGACCGGCCGCCAATGAGCGTGAATGATACCGAGCGCCGAATAACAGTCAGCCACGGTGGGGAAAATGACGCGAAGCGCGAGAATATCGTAGATCTGATTGATGTCCCAATTCTTGCGCTGCAATTTTCGGAAGAGTGAATAGATGCCCTTACGTCGCGCTTCGGTGCGGAAAACACGAATGTTCGCTTCGGCGAGCTCGCGCTTGAGATCCTTCTCGGTCTTTTCGAGCCGTTTCTCGTTCTCGTTCTTGCGTTCCTTGAGAAGTTCGCGGACGCGTTCGTAGTCTTTTGGGTAAGCGAAGCGGAATGCCGCATCTTCGAGGTCGGTCTTCATGACGCTCATGCCGAGTCGATCAGCGATCGGCGCGTAGATCTCCAATGTCTCGAGCGCGATGCGGGTGCGTTTTTGGATATTGGGAACGAATTCGAGCGTGCGTGCGTTGTGCAGACGGTCGGTGAGCTTGATGATGAGGACGCGAATGTCTTTGGCGGTGGCGGCAAAAAGTTTGCGCAAAGATTCCGTATGTCGTTCGAGGCCGCGATAGCGCAACGTGCCGAGCTTCGTTACGCCATCGACGAGCGTGAGCACGTTCTTCCCGAATAATTGCTCGACCGTCTCTGCTTTGACCCCGGCGTCCTCGACAGTATCGTGCAACATTCCCGCTGCGATCGTGTCGGCATCCATACCGGTCTCAGCGAGCATATAACCGACTTCCGCCGGATGAATGAAGTAGGGATCGCCGGAATAGCGCTTTTGGTCTTTGTGCGCTTCCTGTGCAAATTCATAGGCCTTGGTCACGAGCGCGACATCCTCCGGCGTACTGCTCGCCATTGCTATGATGATATCGGATAATGGACGGGGATTGACGTTCGCCATAGAGAGGATGATACTTCGAGTTGGTCAAATAACAAAGAAAGAAGGGAATACGATCGTGGCAAAGGTAAAAAAGCCAGTTCAACTTTCGAGTTCACAGGATGATCATCCTGTAAGTGTCGCCGCCTTAGAAGAATACTCGGACGGTGACCTTGAAAGGTTGATTAGTGGCCTTAATACATCGGAGGGAACCGCAGAAAAAGGGGAGAAATATCCCTTGATACTAGCGGAACAGGAGATCTCTTCGCAGTGATCAAATTGCTCGCGCAATAAGCGGGGAACGAACAGCAAGGCGACGCATACGCGCCGCCTTTTCTGTGCAATATATGCGTATGATATAGTTCGCGCGAAGGTATAATGATCGGCATTACTGCATGGATACTTCATCATCTGAATCTGAACATATAGATGGCATGACGGGGGCGACTCCGCCGCTCACTGCTGACGAGTCGCAGAAGCTCGATTCGATGCTCGACGACTTTCTCGGTAGCCTTGATAAGCCGGTGACGCGGAGCGTCGAAGATACTCCTAAGTCGGATTGATAGACTTCATGTTATAAAAACATACAAAGGTCAGACCTTTGTGTGTTTTGGCTCATCCTACCGACCGAAAATAATCGCGCCACGTGTCGTCGTGGATCGCGTCGAACTGTGATTGAGAAAATGAGGGAAGTGAACCAGCATGATCCGCGAGATAGCGTTGCTGTTCTTCCAGTGGTATCGACGTAATGTGCGAACGTTGCTCATTCGAAAGTAATGAAAGATACACGAGAGTCACTTTTCCATAAATAATCTCGCCGACGTCGCGCATAATGCCCGGCACTTCGGCATCGGTGAATCCGATGTGTTTTAACTTTTCTGTGATCTCTTGTTCGTTCATCATAATTAGATATTAGTGTTCGCCGTGAGATCCGCCAGGCGCGGCCGCTTTTTTATGATCACCTGATCCGTTCAGCATATCTTGCACGGCGAATCCGACGGCAAAAGATCCGCTCATATAGTGCGGTACGAGTACACCTGTCGCTGCGAAAAAAACTGCGGTAAGTGCCAAAGAAACGATCCCCCCTTGCAGCAAAGATTTAAATGCTTTTGTAATTTTTTCACGCCCTTGTTTCAGCCAACTGTTGCTTTTTTCCGCGTGCCCTCCGGCTTTTTCGTGTCCTCCGTGTGGTGCTTCTGAACTCATAGTCCATGCAGTATACCAGAAACGAGCAAAACAAAACCACCTCCTCGCGAGACGAACGAACACGTTCATCTCGCCGGTGTTGGTGGTTCTCCAGTCAGTCATCCATGAAATCCAACTTTACGTACCTTGATCATAGATGTCCTCAGGATTCCCAGAGGTATGACCATCCGGATGAACGAAAACACACTTCTCCTCTCCTTGTCCATCTTCCTCGTGACATGCAAGTACGAGGATAGGCTCTTGAGTCTCATAAACAGAAAAACGCGGCACATGTACCACCGTGAAGAAACCAGCCCGAGCTTCGTATATCACTGGCTCCGCAGCGAAATTCGGATGTCTTCGAAACAGTTGGACGCCACCAAGAAAAGCGCGTGCCTCCACAATACTTTCATACCAGTCAACTCGAATGTAGCCCGGACCGTCAATCGCATCTGGACGGTCAATCTTTGTAATCTGAGGTTTGCAATTACATCGAATTATTCCGAGGACCAAGACCTCTTCGTTCAACATGTAACGGGGTGAGGATAAGTTTTCCCCATATCCTCCACCCGGGTTGAGTAAATGATCTTGCAGTCTATAGACCGTTCTTGGAAATTGACGACCGCAGATCAAGACCGGTTCTTCAATTTCGAGACCGACTCTGTGGATGCACATCCTCTCATCTCCTTAGTCGAAATTCCCACCATCATGATGGTGCGCGGCAGCTGAAAGTCAAGATGCATGAGCACTGTGCCGGATCGTCTCCAGTCGTTACTTCGTTAACTTGTGCGGATTATGGTTGAGGCACGTCTTGTCCGAGCATCTCTCCGGTATCGTCTTCGGTCACAGATAATTTCCTCGCCGTCGCTCGGCAATTTCCGCGACCACGCCTCGCGGTCTCGTCTGCTGACGAGACATCGCTGCGGCCGACGAAAACAACTGGCGCACGTGGCGCAGGCCACGTGCTACCAGCTTACGTTTTGAGCTTATGCGGATTATGCATTGCGCATGACTTGTCCGAACAACGCTCAGGGATAGTTTTCGTCCCTTCCATCATCAAGGCACCACAAATGGAGCAGAGATTGCCGGTCGGCTTCGCTTTGATCGCGTATTTGCAGTCAGGATAATTCGAGCATGAGTAGAAGAGCCCAAAACGCCCGCGACGCTCAACCATTTCGCCATGCGCGCGGCCTTCTTTTGTACAAACGGGGCACATGACGCCGGTCTTGCTGCGCGCTTCTTCCACAGGATCTTTTTTCACAAATTTACATTTCGGGTACGTTGAACACGCAATGAATCGTCCGAAACGCCCTTCACGTTCGAGAAGCTTGTTGCCGCAGAGCGGGCATGGCTCGTCGAGTTCTTTTGGCGGTTCGATGATACTACCATCTTCTTTGCGTGCGCCCATGCATTCGGGGAATTTGGCACAGCTCATGAAGCGGCCGTTCTTCGAAAGCTTGTAGACCATCTCGCCGCCGCAGACAGGACAGGGGAATTCGAGAGGTGCGGGCCCCATGTTAGTGATCTTCTCAATCTTATCCTTACTCTTTACCGCCTTGTGGAACGGACCGTAAAATTCTCGTAACGTTTTCGCATATTCGCGTTTGCCGCCGGCGATATCGTCGAGCTCATCTTCCATCTCCGCAGTGAAGGTGTCTGAAATATATTCGGCGAAGTTGGCCTCAATAAATGATGAGACAACGTCGCCGGTCGCGGTCGGAATCAATGTTCTGCCTTGTTTGTCGACATAGCCGCGATCGCCCAATGTCTTGATGATGCTCGCGTAGGTGGATGGACGGCCGATGCCGCGTTTCTCGAGTTCTTTGACGAGGCCGGCTTCGGAATACCGTGCCGGCGGCTGCGTTTCTTTTGCCTCACTGTGCATGGCGACCAGCGAGAGCGGTTCGCCATTTTTCACTTTCGGCAATTCGACATCTTCGCCGCGCGCATCCGGATCGGCCGCGAGCCAGCCATCGAAGATCACGCGCGAACCGTTGATGATGAAATCAGGTATCTCGTTGGAAACAATGTTTGTGACGAGCCGCGTACGCATGATCTTCGCGTCGGTCATCTGGCTCGCGAGCGCACGCGCGCGGATGAGACCGTACAACTTTTTCTGTTCATCGGTGGTACCGGCGTTGCGATACTCTGCATGTGTCGGACGAATCGCTTCATGCGCTTCCTGTGCGCTCTTGCTCTTCGTCTTGTAGGTATGCGCAACCGCATAGTTCGCGCCGAATTCTTTTTTTACAACGCTCAAAAGCATTTCCTGCGCCTCTTTTGCAAGGTTGGTGCTGTCCGTACGCATGTAGGAGATATGGCCCGCTTCGTAGAGCTTCTGCGCGATACGCATCGTATTGCTCGGCGAATAGCCGAAACGCGTCGATGCAACCTGTTGCAAGGTCGATGTGGTAAACGGCGCACGTGTGGCACGCGTCGTTTCGGTCTCTTCTATAGAACGTACCAGCCACGAACATTTCTCGCCAAGCGCTACAATTTTCGCTGATTCCTCGACAGTCTTCGGTTCCTCTTTACAGATAGCCGTAAAAGCCTCGCCTTTTTGTGATTTGAGGTCGGCAGAGATTACGAAGAACGGCTCAGGGATAAAAGCTCGTATTTCGCGCTCGCGCTCCATCAATATGCGCAGTGCAGGAGATTGCACGCGGCCAGCCGAAAGTCCGTAGCGAACCTTTTTCCACACGAGCCCCGAGAGGTCGTAGCCGAAGAGGCGGTCGAGTACGCGGCGCGCTTCCTGCGCCTTGCGCAGGTCCTGATCAATGAGACGCGGATGCGCGAGCGCGTCTTGCACGGCGTGCTCGGTGATCTCGTGGAAGACGATGCGCTTTGGTTTCTTGAGGTGTATCGCTTCGGCCAAGTGCCACGCAATCGCCTCGCCTTCGCGGTCGGGGTCTGTTGCAAGAATCACTTCGTCGGAATGTGATGCGACTTCGCGCAACTCATCGATGACTTTTTGTTTCTCTTTGACGATCTGGTACTTCGGCTTGAAGTCGTCTTCGATGTCGACAGCGTCCTTGTTGCTCTTGGGCAGATCGCGAATGTGCCCGACCGAAGCGCGCACCACAAAACCCGTACCGAGGTACTTCTCGATCGTCTTCGCTTTCGCCGGTGATTCTACTATTACGAGTTTCATATTCGACAAGTGATACGCGTAAGACTACCACATGTCAAATAGTACCTGCATTGTTGAAAGCGAACTGTGGCATAATGCCAACTATGATGAAAACGTTTCAAGAAGCGATTGTGGAGGTCGAAACGCTTCCGGAGAAAGACCATGAGCAAGATCGGTCGGCGGCTTTTGTCACATGTCGCGAAACTTCGTGAGCTTCGCGGAGATATCGATTAGTGAATTCGTTCGCTTGATGCGGGCGACGGCACATCGCTTGATATCGAATTTTTTCTTGATGAAATGAAAAATTGATTTTTCAGCGTACACGCACAACTCCCAACTCTTCCACGATCAATCCTTTGATTTCCATCGTTGAGAGCAAGATATTAGCTTCGGTGATCGGAAGATCGAGAGCAGTGATGAGTTCATCGCGCGAAATGGGACTTGCAAGCAGGTCGATCACACGCATTTCGTCATCAGAGACATCACCACGCAGGATCTCGCGTTTTTCACGCGGTACGAATGAGAGTGCTTGAAGAAGATCTTCGACCGACGTGATCGGTGTCGCGCCGAGCCGCAGGAATTGATGCGTGCCTTTACTTTCGGCATTAAAGATCGAACCGGGTACCACGAGAAGGTCGCGGTTGTATTCAGCGGCAAGTTTTGCCGTGATGAGACTGCCGGATTTTTCTTTTGCCTCGATGATGAGTGTTGCTCGGCAAAGACCGGCCATGATCCGGTTGCGTTGGGGGAAGGTGTAGTCTGTCGCTTTCTGGTCCGGTTTGAATTCTGAAAGCAGAGTGCCGCCAGCCGCGAGTATTTCCCGCGCGAGAGCAACGTTGGCACGCGGATAGAGAACACCCCAATCAAGTCCTGAACCTGGTACGGCGACAGTGGGCAATCCGGCGTCGAGTGCAGTACGGTGTGCCAAAGCGTCGACGCCATAGGCGAGACCGCTCACGATGACGACCGGATAGCCGCGCAATCCCTCGATCAGATATTTGACGACACGTTCGCCGTAGGCAGTACATGCGCGACTTCCGACGACCGCGAGCCAGGTATGGTCGAAGTTGGGTAACGTACCGCGTACGTACAGTTGTTTCGGGGCATCGTTTATTTGTTGCAGTAATGGCGGAAATTCATCCCGCACTAGCAGTTTGAGTTCGACCCCCATAGTGGTAGTATTCTATCATATATGCTCGATATCAAATTCATTCGAGAGAATAAAGACATCATTATCGCCGGTGCCAAGAAGAAGCATGTCACGGTCGACATCGATCAGTTGATTCTTGTCGACGAGAAACGTCGCGAGTTGCAAGCGAAAATCGATGAGATGCGCGCAGAGCAGAATAATGCATCCAACGCGATTGCGAATGCAAAGAGCGACGAGGAGCGACAGGTGGTGATCACACAGATGCAGACCTTGAAAGAGACGCTCAAGCTTGAAGAGGAATCATTGCAGTCGGTATTGAAAGAGTGGCGCGCTCTCATGGTGCAAGTTCCCAACGTTCCCGACATGTCCGTGCCCGACGGCGAGTCAGACGAGGACAATCTCGAATTGAAGACTTGGGGAGATATTCCGGTGTTCGATTTCGAACCGAAGAATCATGTTGATCTCATGTTGCTCAACGACATGGCAGATTTCGAGCGTGGAACGAAGGTCGCCGGATTCCGTGGATACTATCTCAAAAATGATGGTGCGCGCTTGCTCTGGGCGCTTGAACGGTTCGTTCAGGATCGCTTCATGAATCGCGAAGGTTTTACGCCGCTCATCGTGCCATCGATGCTGCGTCGCGAGCCGTTCATCGGCACCGGCTACCTGCCGCAGAGCGAGGAGGATCTGTATAAGACACAGGATGGTGACTACCTCGCCGGAACGGCCGAAGTCGCATCAATGGGGTACTACATGGAAGAAATTATCGACAAGAAAGATCTGCCGATCAAATTCTTCTCATTCTCGCCCTGTTTCCGCCGCGAAGCGGGAAGTCACGGTAAGGACACCAAAGGCGTTTTCCGTATCCATGAATTCGTCAAATACGAGCAGGTCGTCTTATGCGAAGCGAATCACGAAGAATCCGTGAAGAACCATGAAGCATTGACCGCCAATTCTGAAGCGCTCTTGCAAGAATTGAAATTACCGTATCACGTCGTTATCAATTGTGGTGGCGATCTCGGCCTCGGTCAGGTGAAGAAATATGATATCGAAGCATGGATGCCGAGCGAGAAGAGATACCGAGAGACGCATTCATCGTCCTATTTTCATGATTTCCAGACACGTCGCCTCAACATCCGTTATCGCGATGATGATGGCACGCTCAAATTCGTTCACTCGCTGAATAACACTGCGCTCGCTATGCCCCGCATCCTCTGTCAGATCGTCGAGAACAACCAGCGCGCAGACGGTTCGATATCGATCCCTGATGTTTTACAGGGTTACATTGGAAAAGATGTCATCGAAAAACGTCATTGACCTGCGCGGTGGGACAAAACGGCCAGCATCGCAGCCGAGCCTGGATCTACCCCGTCCGCGTGAACGACCCGGTAAACGCATCTCGCCGGTGCGCGTGCGCCGCCGTCGCACTCGGCTTATTGTCGGGCTCGTCGTGCTCGTCATCCTTATTGCTGCGGTATACGGTGTGAGTTGGGTATCATACTTGCCGCAATATTCAGTCCAAACGGTGACTGTCGAAGGAACGCAAGTAGTCCCATCGAAGCTTGTTCACGATTTCGTCGAGAGCCAGCTCTATCCAGGGACACACCCGTTCCTTTCGAAGGATAATATTTTCCTGTATAACCCCCGCGCACTCGAACGTGAGATCGTCGGATTTTTCCCGCGCATCGCCGCGGCGACCGTATCGCGCGCATCGCCGTTCTCGACAACTGTCACGGTAGCCGTGCAAGAACGTCAGCCGTTCGCACTCTGGTGTTCCGATACGACTGAGTCCGATTGTTATGAAATGGATAGTACCGGATTTATTTTTGCCGCGTCAAACGCGGTTAACGCGACAAACACTGCTGGTGCCCCAGGTATATCGGTTGCTTCAAGTACGACAGCCGCGTCAAACGCGGTTGGCTCGTCAGATATACCGGTTGCTTCAAGTACTCTAACCGCGTTTGACGCGGCGGCGACATCGACATCGACATCGGCAAATCTGATCGCGCAAACGCCGAAGCAATATGTATTTCAAGGGGGGATCGGAACCTCGACTAATGCGAGCACGCCCCCAAACCCGATCGGTCAGACATTCGTCGGTGCGCATATGCCGGGGATCATTGCGTTGTTGCAGCGACTGAGCCTTTCACAATTTACTCCGCTCGGCGCGACGGTAGAAAATGCGCAGGACTTTTGGATTCCACTGACGCAGGGATTTTATATCAAAGCCTCGTTCGGAGAAGATCCGGAAAATATCGTGAGCGACCTGCAGCTCGTGCTTTCATCTGACGTACTCGCCGGCAAAGCGAATCAGCTTGAATATATCGATCTCCGCTTCGGCGATCGTGTGTACTATAAGTTGCGCGGTGCGGCTGAAGTGCAAAAGCAATAAACGCATATGAAAAATTTCTGGGCGACCCTACCAAAGCCGTTCTTCGTGCTTGCACCTATGGAGGACGTGACCGACGCCGCATTTCGGCGTCTCATCGCGCGCTATGGCAAGCCTGATGTCATGTGGACAGAATTCACCTCGGCCGACGGGCTTGTCTTGGCACCTGAGGAGGGTAAGGCGAAGCTGCTTAAGAAATTGCTTTTTTCTGAGACGGAGCGGCCAATCGTCGCGCAACTCTTTTCGGCGAATCCCGAACGTATGGAAATTGCGGCGCGCATGGTCGCCGAACTCGGATTCGACGGCATTGATATCAACATGGGCTGCCCCGATCGTTCGATAGAGAAAAGTCTGTGTGGATCGGGAATGATCAAACATCCCGACCTCGCCAAAGCGGTCATCTGTGCCGCGAAGCGTGGAGCCGGAGATCTGCCGGTCTCGGTCAAGACGCGTATCGGGTATGCGAGCAATGAGATCTCGACGTGGATACCGAGCCTGCTCGAAGAGGGAATCGCAGCTTTGACGATCCATGCGCGCACGCGCAATGAAATGTCCGACGTCCCTGCGCGGTGGGAACATGTGAAAGAGGTCGTTGATATACGCAATGCAATGGACGTCGACACACTCATTATCGGCAATGGCGATCTTAAGAGTATCGAAGAGGCACGAGAGAAAATCACCGCGGCCGGTTGCGACGGCGCGATGCTCGGCCGTGCGATCTTCGGTAATCCGTGGCTATTTGCGGGGGCAAATAGTCCCGAGCGAAGTCGAGGGACTGTAATTCCAAATCCACAGGAACGCGTTACCGCTCTCAAAGAGCATATTGCGCTTTTTGACGAACTCCTCGGCGGCACCGTTAATTTCGAATCGATGAAAAAACATTTCAAGGCCTATATCCATGGCTGGGATGATGCGAAAGAATTGCGCATACACCTCATGGAGACGCATGACGCCGCGCACGCGCAGGAAGTTTTGTCGAATGCTATACTGCCGTCATGAAAAAAGACGCACAAGTAAACGATAGCAGGCATGCGACGCTCTATCGCACCTATCGACCTTCTACATTTGCCGAGGTGCGAGGCCAGGAACATATCGTCGGTACGCTCGAGAAGTCCATCAAGAACAACAAGATCGCGCATGCGTATCTCTTCTCTGGCGGTCGCGGGACAGGCAAGACGTCGGTGGCGCGCATTCTTGCTCATGAACTTGGCGTATCCGACAAAGATCTCTACGAGATTGATGCGGCGAGTAATCGCGGTATTGATGATATCCGGGAACTGCGCGAAGGTGTCTACGCGATGCCGTTCTCCTCGCCGTACAAATTCTATATCATCGACGAAGCGCACATGCTCACCAAAGAGGCATGGAACGCGTTGCTGAAAACGCTCGAAGAGCCGCCGAGTCATGCGATCTTCGTCCTCGCGACGACGGAGCGCGACAAAGTGCCCGATACGATCCAATCGCGCTGCGAGGTCTACACATTCAAGCAGCCAACGCGTGAACTCACCGCACAACTTGTCGGCGATGTTGCTAAGAGTGAAGGCTACGCGCTTGAAAGCGCGGGTGCCGAATTGATCGCACTTCTCGCCGAAGGATCATTCCGCGACGCGCTTTCCATTTTGCAAAAAGTGCTTTCGGTCGCCGATGACAAGAAGATCAGCATCGCCAATGTCGAATCAGTCTCAGGTGCGCCGCGCAGCGAACTCGTGCGGCAGATTGTCTCTGCGCTTGCGAAGCGGGATATGTCCAAAGCGCTCACTGCCGTCGAAATCGCCGTCGGGGAGAATATGGATGCGCGTACACTTACCAAGCTCTTGATCCATCGCCTGCGCGTTATCCTACTCATACGCTTCGCACCGGATCTCGCCGAGCGTCTTGGCAACGAGCTTACCGAAGCTGATCGTGTACTCGCCAAAGAGATCTCAAAAGACCCCGGCATCACCTCTGAGACCGTGCGCATACTGCTCGAAGCGCACAGTCGCATGGCCTACGCCGCCGTCCCGCACCTTCCCCTCGAACTTGCCGTTGTCGACATCTGTAGCTCACCGAGTTAATTCTTGCCAGTCCATATAACCCCTGCTAGAGTCCTCGCAGGCAATCACACGATTGCGAAAAATGGCAGCGATCTGCCACATCATGAAGGAGTACGGATGATGCAAGAATACTTGGATGATCTTGGATCCGACGTCGTAGCTACGGGGAAGACCAAAGACCTCTTCAGCTCGAAGAGCGATTCCTATCTCTGTTACGGAAAAAGCAAAGACGTCGTGACCTGGGGCAATACGCACTCTCTCCCCATGTCCGGCAAGGGAGAATGGTCGACGCGGGTGAATCACAACCTGATGACCGTTTTCCAAAGAAGCGGTCTTCCGGTCGCATACCGCGGGTTGGCGGATGAGCTGACCTTTAAGGCGGAATTGTGCGATATGTTCCCCTTTGAGGTCGCCGTCTACGGGATTATCGACGCCAAGAGCTCGTTCCATAAGCGGCACCCGAACATCCCGCCGGAGACCAAACTTCGGGAGCCGGTCGCTCAGTTCCATCTGAAGACCTCCGGCAAGGTCTATCATGGCAGGGCATTGCCATGTGATGACCCGCTCATGGTCATTGCCGATAACGAAGTACGGATTTACGCATCGGACAAACCGATCGGGGAACAGGAACCGATCTTTATGGTTCCTCTCGAGGTTGCCCTGCAGATCTTTCCCGGATTCGAGTTCGTTTCCGAAATGACCTCGATCGCCAAACGCGTCTACGTGACGGCTTGGCTTGCTTACGCGCCGGTGGGCGGCAGGCTTTACGACGGCAAGTGGGAATTCGGAATGCCACGTCGTCCGGCGCTCAAAGGCAGACCGCTCATCGCCGACGTCTTCGACGCCGACTCGATGAGGCTTCTTGTCAACGGACAGCGGGCCGACAAGCAACCTATTCGCGACGGTGGGCAAGCTGCCTATGAAGAACAGGTGGAAGCGTACAAGCTCGCAGTCAGAACAAGCGAACTACTGGCTACCTGATGGTCGCCGATGCAATGAATTATTGAGGCGCTTCGCGGACGCGAAGCGCCTTTCTCTTTTTAGCCCTTAGCAGGGAATGAATTTTCTGGTATCCTCTCTGTGTGCACGAAGTGTGAAGTAGGATACATAGGTAGTAAATTTTGGGAGATCGTCTAATGGTAGGACAGGGGCCTTTGAAGCCCTTAATCATGGTTCGAGTCCATGTCTCCCAGCCAGCTTATGCTAAGTCAGGTGACTGAGGTGCGTCCATATTTTTCAACGTATTTTTGCCCCTGCGGTTCGAGTCCAAGGCGCATCACGGATTTGAGACTCGAACGACTCTAGGCAGACCGAGATGCGTTCGATTTCAAGTCCGCAGCTGGGAAGTGCAGCCGAAGTCTAGTTGCAGCGAAGGGGATAAGATAAGATGTATGCAGGTTATCAACCTTTGTCCCTCTTTGTTATACTTGTGTCCCAGATACGTGCTATTATGCTTGCATGGAAATACGCAAAAAGAACATTTTAAACCTGATAAAATATCATGCCGATAAGAATGAGAACGGCTTCAAGAATGAAGCTTATGACATAGCTAGATACTTTGACTCTATTGGAGACCTAGAGTTGGCTCAATATATTATGGCCTTGTTATCAGGCACCAACACCTTTGTCCCACAGGATAATGAATACAATTTCCCATTTTTCACAAAAGTAAATTTGACGAATGAAAGCACTCTGCCGCTTCCAACCCTGATAAAAAATGACATTGTTGGCGTTATAAATTCAATCGGTCACAAAGTTGGAGTTAACAAGTTTTTGTTTGAAGGTGATCCTGGAACAGGTAAAACTGAAACCGCAAAGCAGATTGCGCGTATTCTTGATCGTGAACTGTATGTAATAGATTTTGACGCTCTTATTGATAGCAAGCTTGGACAGACTTCCAAAAATCTGGCCTCAGTTTTTGAAGAGTTAGGGCATTTGCCACAACCTGAGAAGGTCATAATTTTATTTGACGAAATAGATGCAATTGCTCTTGATAGAATAAATTCAAACGATTTGCGTGAAATGGGCCGTGTGACCTCGTCAATGCTAAAGGGACTTGATGGACTCAGTGATAACGTCGTCCTCATTGCTACTACTAATCTCTTTAGACAGTTTGATAAGGCATTACTTAGGCGCTTCGACTCAATTGTGAACTTCAGTCGATACAGCAGGGACGAGTTGATTGAGGTGGCGGAGTCCATATTAAATAACTTCCTGCCTAAGTTTAAGTTTGCCGGACGTAACATGAGGCTTTTTAGAAAGATACTCTTAACGGCGGATCACATTCCTTATCCTGGTGATCTTAAAAATCTAATTAAAACATCACTTGCATTCAGTGATCCAAACAGCGAGTACGATTATCTAAAAAAACTATATGAATCGATAGATGCAAAAAATGACACCGCAGATCTAAAGACTTTACAAAACAAGGGATTTACGGTGAGGGATATAGAGGTATTAACGGGTGTTTCCAAAAGTCAGGTCTCAAGGGAATTGAGTGCATAAAGTCATGAACGATATTCTTCAGCTAAAAGGCACTCTTCGAGAACGTGCGCATACCAACCCGCCAGGTCCTCGAAATGTGCCTAAAAATGCTGCCGCGATTACATCAAACAAACTCAAGTCCTTAGCCGAGGAACTTCAGAGACTCGCCACGTATTGGGCAGGACAAACTCTTATTGAAGGATGTTTGATTGATGTTTATTACATCGATGTCATAGCCAAGAGTAACAGAATACAGGGTTTCTTTTCTGACAGTGGATCTACAAATGGTTCCGTTGTTGGCGCGAGGTTTGTTAATGAGAAAAAAATAAAACATGTTATTACACACTATGTCAGAATCGATACCGTTAAGGATGCGGTCGGAAAGCTTAACGCATGCGTCAGTCTACTAGACGAAGAGTTTGGCGGAGCAATAACTTACGATTCAATTGAGAATCTGGGAGCTAGAAATATAAAGTTCGAGAAATATGGTATTGCTAAGACAACCTTCCAAAATATTATTGTCGACTCTCACTATATAGAAGGCTTTAAAATCCCGGATAACAGTGCGAACACCAAGAGTCAGTCCATAATTACCGTATATAGAACGAGCACAAACCTGACGGAATTGATGAAGGCTATCGGAATAAATGTTCAGCCAGGCAATGTGTTAAGTGATACCACGCTGCTGCTGTATCCAAATCAAATCACACTCTTATCAGAAAAAGCACCTTATCTGATAGCGATGGCAACTGAGGATTTGTCCAAATTAAGTCATGAAGATGTTGTTGGTAATGCCGGGAGTCCACCCAAAATAACAATAGATTCTCCAAATGGCGAGCCAATCGTGGGCGTTATCGATACGTTATTTGATAAATCAGTTTATTTCTCCAAGTGGGTTGATTACAGAAAGATGATCAGTGAGGAAATACCCACGGACGCAGAAGACTACGATCATGGAACTGCGGTAAGCTCAATTATCGTTGATGGCCCGTCTATTAACCCGGAGCTAGACGATGGGTGCGGAAGGTTTAGGGTAAGACATTTTGGTGTTGCTGCCAAAGGGCGATACAGCGCATTCTCGATTGTGAAGGCAATAAGAGAAATTGTTACATCAAATCCAGACATAAAAGTGTGGAATTTATCTTTAGGTTCAGATAGGGAAATTAACCCTAATTTTATCTCGCCAGAGGCGGCGGCCTTGGATAAAATCCAGTACGAAAATGACGTCATTTTCGTAATAGCAGGCACAAATAAGAGTGTGGCTGAAGCTGGGGTTGAGAAAATGATTGGTTCTCCAGCCGATTCGATCAATGCTATTGTTGTTAACTCCGTAAACGGCGCAGGAACCCCAGCGTCTTACTCTAGAAAAGGATTAGTCTTGTCGTTCTTCAATAAACCAGACGTTAGTAGCTATGGTGGCGACACAGGTAACTATATTCGTGTATGCACTCCAACAGGCGAAGGGTTTCGCAGTGGCACTTCAGTCGCCGCACCGTGGGTTACTCGAAAAGTTGCATATCTGATAGAAGTACTTGGTCTTAGTCGTGAAGTCGCAAAGGCGCTGATCGTAGATGCTGCCGCTGGATGGAACAGTGCAGGAAAAGACGAAAAAATCGCACCCTTTGTAGGTCATGGAGTGGTTCCTAAAAGGATTGAGGATATAGTAAGGTCCGGCGACGATGAAATAAAATTCGTGGTGAGCGGAGTATCAGAGAAATGGGATACATATACGTACAATCTTCCGATTCCGACACATAAAGAAAAACATCCCTTCGTTGCAAAAGCCACACTGTGCTATTTTCCTAGTTGCTCAATCAATCAAGGTGTCGATTATACGAACACAGAGTTAGATATATATTTTGGCCGAGTTAAAGATGATGAAATTATATCCATCAATAAGAATACCCAGAGTGTTGATGACGGTGAGAAACATTATCTATACGAGGGGAGCGCTAGGAAATTGTATCGAAAGTGGGACAATACAAAGCACATAGAAGAACTCCTCACGGGTAGAGTTCGTCCGCGAAGTGTTTACGGGAGTGGTATGTGGGGCTTAAGCATTAAAGCAAAAGAGAGGTTGAGCAAACGTAGCGGCGGTATTAGTTTTGGCCTCGTAGTAACTTTGAAAGAAATCAATGGGGTTAACAGGATTGATGACTTTATCCGCCAATGTGAGCTGCGTGGTTGGTTGGTGAATCGGGTCGATGTTGACAATAGGGTCGAAATTTTCAACAAAGCTCAGCAAAGTATTACATTCAGCGTGTAAATCATCTAAGTCGATCGTAGAATGGTTTGCTTCTAACCTTTCCGTAAGCCATCTTTGAACTATGGATCCTGAACGACAAGCAGCTATTTATGGTTTTACAACTTATAAAAATTACCTGTCAGGCCTATCCCATCTGATAGATCTGCTGCATCCCAGCTATCAATCAATAACCACTTCTTTAAAAGAGATTGAAGTCCGTCCTGGCATTGATGTTAGCAAAATTCGGAAACTGTTATTTAATAGTTGGAACTCGGAAGCCCTTCTCAATCTACCAAAGTTTCTCGATGAGGACTTTATAAAATTTTCGAATCATTGGTCGCCGGTCCAAAGTTACTATGCTCAATATCTCGCGACCAGAGCCTTAATTGTTGGGCGGGCAATGGACGCTGGAGGAACTCATGAGACAACATTAAATATTTGCGCTCACAACTTCACCGATCAAAAAATCTTCCCTGAACCTTGGAATTACATATGTGGTACGGGGCCGAGCTATAAAAATTTACCTGATGATCTAGTGGAATCAGATATCAACTCCCAGGAAAATCCCTATTTCTTTAGAAGGGAACGCGATAAATTGGTTTGTAACTATCGTCAGTTTCTTAAGACCACTAGGGAGCGGATGGTTGAAGAAAAAGCCGATGAATGGAAGTCAAGAAATCCTACCACTGCAGGCGTGCGAACACGTCTGCCGGGAGGAAAGAGGGCTGAGATTGACTCGTCGACAAGACGGGTATCTTTTCTAGATTGCTTTTACCGATTAAGAACGCGTTCCAATTACAAAGACGTTGATATTTTTATCTTGGGTTCGAATGCTCAGGATTCTGTGAGTTACCTCAACGCTCTCTGCAACATAACAGATAAGACTTTGTTTGTACTAGAATCTCATATAGCACGGTCAATTGGATTAGAAGATATGAAAAACTTAGTTCAACAATATAAATTGGCCACCAACATTGATTTTGTGGCAAAGGGTACTGCGGGTATTGCAAAGAGGATTGACCTTATGTGGAAACTGAAATAGTAGTGCTCCGTACACATTGAGAGGGACATCTATTTTGCATCGAGTACGATTTTCTTGTCCTTCAGGAACAGCTTGCTTTGGAGACATCCGAGCAACTCGCGCTTCTCTATAATCGTCCCTTCCCTCAGTAAGTACTTGGTGTAATTTCGTACATCCACATCGACGGATATTTTCTCCTGTTTGTGACCCAGCACTCCCGAGCGAAATTTGTTGAATCGAGCAATCTCATCCTCAATTCGAGCTCGTATCCCGATCTCATCTAGGTCGACGGTATCCATGAGCCCGATCAATTCCTCGATCAGACTTGGCTCGTTGATGGGGGAGTTCTTGCAGTCGATATTCCTCGCCTTTGTGCAGAAGTAGTACACATGCCGATTCACACCGCCATTCGCCAGCTTCTTGAACTTCTCGTCGGCCGATATGCCAGATCCGCAATGGCCGCACCGAATGAGTTTCGTGAACGCGAATTCCTTGCTCTCGGTCTTCGGAATGAAGTTCTCATTCAGTGCCATCTGCACCTTTTCGAATAGTGCCTTGTCGATAATGGGCGTGTGCTTGCCGGTATACCACTGGCCACCCCCGACAGGGTATTCAAATTCACCGTAGTAGAAGCTGTTTCTAAGAATCAAATACACATTCGCCAGCACGAGTGGCTTCCCGCCGTGCGTCTTGAAGTCGGTCTCTCGAAGCCATCGATATAACCTGCGCCCGCTCCATTGCTCGCTCGCAACTTTCTCGAACATCTGCTTGATAACAGGTGCGCGTTTCGGATCGATCCGACACTGACACTTCTTGTCGATATGCTTCTCATTAAGGTAACCAGTGGGCGCTTGGCCCGGTCTCCACCCCATCTCGCATCGCGCCCGTAGACCACGCTTCACATTGACTGCCTTGTTGTCGTTCTCAAGTTTTGCCTGTGATCCGAGGATCATCAGTAAGAACTTCTCACTGGGGTTATTGGTAAATCGTTGGCCATAGGTCCGAATTTCGATGAGGAGCTTCTGGTCCATGAGGTCTACTATTGATCCCAAGTCCCCGGCATTACGTGAGAGGCGATCCGGTGCCCACGTCAGGATCCCGTTGTACTTGCCCGCACGCACCTCAGCAAGCATCTCGTTATATACGGGCCGCTGACCCACTTCCTTCGACGAATGCGACTCTCGCTTGATCTCGACCACATTCAGGCCCTCGCGCTCAGCTAGGGCCAGCATCTCCTTCACCTGCGATTCTATCGACAAAGCCTGCCGATCCTCGGCCTCAGTCGATTTTCTTGAATAAAGGCAGTATTTGGTTGTGAGCGGTTGCGCTTGGAGTGCCTGCCTCCTAATGCCCTCCAAACCCGCTCTAATCAGTGTATTTTCCATACAGTTACAAGGGATGACAGAATGGGTACTAGGAGTCTAGGATGCTCGGAATTGGTAAGTTGGTTCTATTTACGAAGGCAAAGTCAGGAACCGAATTTCCATAAAATGAAGATTTGTGGGATAATTTTTTTGTGATAAAAAACTTCAACAACAAAACCGAAAAGGCCGGTGACGAGCTCAAAAAGGACATAAGGCCCGGGAGCAGGGTCAATGTTGCTGCGGCAATTTTCTCCATATATGGCTACGAAAGCCTGAAAAATGAACTGAAGAATATTGATGGACTACGCTTTATATTCACGGACCCAACCTTCGTCGAAATGGACAAAGCAAGTCGCGAACAACGCTTATTTGAAATTCATGCCAATGATCGCAAGAAGGCCATTAATGGCTCTGATTTTGAAATCAACCTAAAGAATGAACTGAAGGGAAGAGCGATCGCAAAGGAGTGCAGGAAGTGGATCGAAGAAAAAGTGACCATCAAAACCAACACGAGCAAACGATACATTCAGCCGCAACTTATCGTCGACAATGATACCGAAAAGATCCTCTACAACGGGATGGATGAATTCAGTAGTGCGGGATTCGGCTATGAGAGCGACAACGCAATCTTACGCAACATCATAAAGACAGATGACTATGAAATGACGAAGCAGTTTATAAAGAATTTTGATGACGTGTGGAACGACGAAGGCGCTCTCAAGGACGTCACAAAAGAAGTGACTGATTACATAGCTAATTTATACAAGGAAAATTCGCCGGAATTCATTTACTATCTCACTTTGTACAACATTTTCGATGAGTTTCTCGAGGATATTACCGAAGACGAGCTGCCAAACGAGAGGACAGGATACCGGGATTCGCTTATCTGGAACAAAATGTATTCGTTTCAGAAAGACGCTGTGCTGGGGATCATTAATAAGCTCGAGCGATACAACGGCTGTATCCTTGCTGACAGTGTCGGGCTAGGAAAGACTTTTACTGCCCTTGGAGTAATCAAGTACTACCAAGAGAGAAACAAAAGCATCTTGGTTCTATGTCCCAAAAAACTCAGCGACAACTGGCAAACCTTTCTTGCAAATTACGAGGACAACCACCTCTATAAGGATCGTTTTAATTACGATGTGCTCTATCATACGGACCTTTCACGCGAGAAGGGGTTTTCGTCCAACAATATAGACCTTTCGCGGGTAAACTGGGGAAATTACGATCTGGTCGTTATCGACGAGTCGCACAACTTTCGCAACAACGACCCGCACAAAGACAGAGTGACTCGCTACCAAAGGCTACTCAACGACGTGATGCGTGCGGGCGTAAAGACAAAAGTGCTGATGCTTTCGGCGACACCAGTCAACAACAGGTTCATGGATCTTAGGAACCAGATTGCCCTTGCATACGAGGGGCATACAAACGAGATAGACGTGAAGATCGATGAGAAGAGGTCCATCGATGCCATTCTCACTAATGCCCAGAAGACGTTCAACGACTGGTCAAAGCTGTCAATTGAAGAAAGAACACCGGAGGTGCTTCTCGCACGTCTCAGTGCAAACTTTGATTTTTTCAAACTCCTCGACAGTGTGACTATCGCACGCAGCAGGAGACATATTGAGAAGTATTACGACATGAGCGAAATTGGAAAGTTTCCGAATCGCCTCAAGCCAATTACGCATCGCCCCAATATCACGAGTCTCCCTGGATTCATGGAGATGAAGGATCTGTACGAGCGCCTGGTGAGGCTAAATATGTCCGTGTATTCTCCCTTTGAGTATCTCTTGGCAGATAAACGAGATTTCTATAGCGAATTGTACGACAAAGAGATAAGTGAAAACCTTGGGCAAGTTCACCGAGAAAAAGGCATCCAGAAGCTCATGCGGGTCAACCTACTCAAGCGACTGGAAAGCTCCGTGGATTCCTTCCGTATCACACTAGGGAAGTTTGTAGCGAGTGTTGATGGGACGATACGTGCAATAGAAGAGTTTGAAAGGAATGGCGGATTAGGAGAGACCGAAGCAACTCAGATCAATGACGATGACATAGACGTCGATGACGATGAATGGGAGGAGGGTGAGTTCAGTATTGGAAACAAGGTAAAGGTCAATCTCGCTGATATGAACACCTCGGGCTGGAAAGAAGACCTGCTCGCTGACCTTCTCGTAGCAAAAGACATACTGAAAGAGATGGAACGAGTGACGCCCGAGCATGACCAAAAGCTTCAAGACCTCAAACAATTCATCAAGAATAAAATCGAGAACCCAGTAAACATAGGGAACAAGAAGGTCCTCGTCTTTACTGCGTTTGCCGATACTGCGAATTATCTCTACAAAAATCTGATTGCATACACCAAAGAAGAACTCGGACTCGAGACTGCCAAGATCACCGGTACGGGGAGCAACGAATGCACGCTCGATATCGATAAGCAGTTCAACAACCTCCTCATCCACTTCTCGCCTATCGCGAAGGAACACAGTCTCAAACATGCAGGGGAGAAGGAAATAGATGTACTTGTGGCGACCGATTGTATTTCCGAGGGACAGAATCTTCAAGACTGCGATACCCTCATCAACTACGATATCCACTGGAATCCGGTCCGTATCATCCAGCGCTTTGGCCGCATTGATCGTATCGGGTCGAAGAATACCGATATCCAGCTCATCAACTTCTGGCCACAGCTATCACTCGACGACTACATCAACCTCAAGAATAGAGTAGAGAGCAAGATGTTCATGGTCGATGCTACGGCGACCGGTGAGGATAACGTGCTCACCAACAAGTCCTCCGACCTCCTCTTCCGCAAGCAGCAGCTCGAGAAGCTTCAGGACGAGGTCGTCGATATCGAGGAAATGGGGTCGGGCATCTCTATCACCGATCTTGGGCTGAATGATTTCCGGATGGACTTAGTCAATTACATCAAGGAAAAAGGGAGTCTCGATGGAGTACCTAACGGCATGCACGCAGTCTGCAAGAAGAATTCAGAGCTCGGCATCGAAGAAGGGGTTATCTTCGTACTCAAGAACATCAATAACGAAGTGAATATCGACAATACCAACCAGCTCCATCCGTTTTATCTCGTATATATCAAGGACAATGGCGAAGTGCTCTCCAACCATCTGAATGTAAAAAATACACTTGATATCGTCCGCTCGATATCGCGCGGGGTAAGTGAGCCGATTGCAGAGGTGTTCACTCAATTCAACAACGAGACTGATGACGGAAAGAATATGAGCAAATATTCCGAGCTTCTCGGCTCCTCAATCCAATCGATCCTCAATGTGAAGGATGCAAGTGATGTCGAGAGCCTCTTCAGCAGCGGTGGCACGACCGCACTCCGGAATACAGTAAAGGGGCTGGAGGATTTCGAACTGATCACATTTATGGTCATTAAGTAATATGGAATTCGTTTTACCTTCACAGGCATTCGTCAATCGCTTCGTCCCCAAGAGCAAGTTCTTTGAAAAAGCGATCGTCAACACCAAGCTGAAAAAAGAATTTACCGACTCGATTCAGAAGATAACCTGGCTGTACAAATTGGCGGACGAAACAATCGGCATCAAAGGAACTTCCAACGTCGAGGAGATACAAATCTTCGAGATTCAGCTCAAGGAGCAGATGATCCCGAAAAACGTGCTTCGTGTGATCGACAAGACCATCTCGTACCCGATACTCTATGTGTTTATACATGATACCCATTTCGCTTACGGAATCACCCTCAAGGGAGATAGCAGTAAAAACTACTACTTTTCGGACTGGGATAGTGACATTTCATTCAACTTTTCAGGCATTACGCTCGAAAAGGTATATCAGGGTATAATCACACAGTTCATCGATGGCGGTGAGGGCAGAGGCTCGGACTTCGACACACTGGTGGAAACTGACAAGAAGCGAAAGCTTCTCGAGACAGAAATATCAGCAATGAAGAACAAGATTGCTAACGAAAAGCAATTTAATCGGAAGGTTGAACTCAATAAAGCATTACAAGATAAAAAGAAGGACCTCGAATCCATCATCAAATCACACTTACCGTTATGAAAAAGCTCGACATGCAAACACCGGACCTCACGTCAGAGAATATCGCAAAGATTGCCGAGATCTTCCCGAATGTGATCACCGAAAAGGAGGGGAAGGATGGAGCGCTGGAGAAGGCGGTGGACTTTGACCTGCTTCGTCAGGCACTCCAAGGCGAGCTGGTGGAAGGCGACGATGAACGCTACCGCCTCGACTGGCCGGGCAAACGCGCGTCCATACTTAAAGCGAACACGCCGATCCAGAAGACACTTCGTCCGGACCGCGAGAGCAGTGTGAATTTTGACACCACTCAGAATCTTTTTATCGAAGGAGACAATTTTGAAGTACTCAAAATGTTGCAGGAGTCTTACCTTGGAAAGATAAAGATGATTTACATTGATCCGCCGTACAACACGGGGAAGGATTTTGTATACAAGGATAATTTTGCTCAGGGGAAAGTAGCGTATGAGGAGGAGATTGGTGTGGAAGGCGATGAAGGTGGAAAACTTTTTCGTAATACCGATACTAACGGACGTTTTCATAGTGATTGGCTATCTATGATGTTTGAGCGGCTCACTATTGCTCGCGATTTGCTGAAAGATAATGGTGTAATCTTTGTCTCTATTGACGACAACGAACAAGATAATTTGAGGAAAGTGCTCGATGAGGTATTTGGTTCTCAAAATTTCATTGCCCAATTTACTTGGCGAAGAACCGATAATCAGCCAAATATCGGTAAATTCGCAAAGGTTAAAGAATATATTATTTGTTATTGCAAATTTGAGGGCGGTTTTGAATTAAATAAAATGTCCCTAACCGAAAGGGCGAAGAAGGAGTACCGGTATGAAGATGATAAGGGCAAATTTCGTAGGTCAAATCTATATGATAAAACACGGGGAAGATATATATACGAAATAAATACTCCCAGTGGTATGACGCTCTCTGGCCCGTGGATGGTTCAGGAAATAGAATTTCAAGAACTACAAAAAGCGGGTAATATATATTGGGCAACGGGCGATGAGGAAACTCCCTATGGGAAAATATACCTGCATGAAAGTGGAGGTCAAATACCGAATGATTTTTTGGGTATTGAATTTGGTACGAATCAAGAGGCGGGCATTGACCTAGAATTATTGTTTAATGGAAAGAGGATATTTGATTTTCCAAAACCAATCTCGTTAATTAAACACTTTATTAACATTGGGTCAAAAAATAGTGATATTATTTTAGATTTTTTTTCAGGCTCCGCAACGACAGCGCACGCGGTGATGTCCCTCAATGCCGAAGATGGCGGTAACCGCAAGTTCATCATGGTGCAGATTCCTGAGGAAACACCGGCAGATAGTGAGGCTCGAAAAGCGGGGTATGAAACTATTGCAGAGATTGGCAAAGAGCGCATTCACCGAGCAGGCAATAAAATTCTTGCAGATAACAAAGAGGCACTCAAAAAGCGGGAGGCGCCGCTTGATATTGGATTCCGTGTGCTCAAGGCAGACTCTAGCAACATGAAGGATGTGTACTATCATCCCTCCGAGCTCACGCAGGGTTCGATTCTTGGACTTACGGATAATATCAAGGAAGATCGTACTCCAGAAGACTTGCTCACACAGGTGATTCTCGATCTTGGGCTCGAACTTTCGCTCCCGATTGAAGAGAAGAAGATCAAAGGCAATACGGTGTATTTTGTGCAAGGCAATGCGCTCGTTGCCTGCTTCGACGATTCCATAGACTTCACCATTGTGGACGAGATTGCCAAGATCGAGCCGCTGAAGGTTGTCTTCAAGGACGCGAGTTTTAAAGATGATAAGGACCGGATAAATGTCGAAACACGTTTCAAACGGCTTTCTCCGGATACGGCAATAACCGTACTGTAATGTCCATGCAAGAACATACTCCGCAATCTCAAATAGTAATCTACAGGGATCGAAATGGTACGACCAAAATCGATGTGCGTTTTGATGGCGCAACGGTATGGCTTACTCAGCAGGCTCTTGCGGAGCTCTTTCAAACGACGAAGCAAAATATAAGCCAGCATATCAAAAATATCCTGGAAGAAGGCGAATTACAACAAGATTCAGTAGTAAAGGATTTCTTGACAACTGCTTCCGATGGCAAAAAGTACCATATAAAGTATTACAATTTAGATGTAATCATTTCTGTCGGATATCGCACAAAAAGCTCGATTGCTACTGCATTTCGCCAGTGGGCGACAGCACGCCTTGGCGAATACATTGTCAAAGGTTTTGTGGTGGATAGCGAACGGTTGAAAAATCCAGATTTGCCGTTTGACTATTTTGAAGAGCTCGAACGGACGATAGCCGATATACGCACTTCTGAGAAGCGATTCTACAGAAAGATAACTGATATTTATGCGACAAGCGTGGATTATGAGCCGACGAGCGATGCAAGCGTCTTATTTTTTAAGACTGTTCAGAATAAAGTCCACTATGCTATCACCGGGAATACTGCGGCCGAGATAATAGTTGAGCGAATTGATGAGAAAAAGGAGAAGCTTGGTCTTACGTATACCAGAGGCGCAAAACCAACGAAAGAAGAAATTGTTGTAGCCAAGAATTATTACAATCAGGAAGAGCTGTTGGCACTGAACGCACTGGTAGAACAATATCTCGTATTTGCTACTGAGCAGGCGCGCAGGAGAGTTCCGATGACTATGAAGGATTGGATAGACAAGCTGCATGGATTCTTGACCATCAATGACAGGGATATCTTGGCCGGTGCGGGCAAGATATCGCATGAGCTTATGGTGGAAATTGCAGAGAAGAAGTTTGAGAAGTATGCGCAGATTGAGTCAAGAAAGGATGTAGAGTT
The DNA here is from genome assembly GCA_903854215.1 of uncultured bacterium. Taxonomy (GTDB): domain Bacteria; phylum Patescibacteriota; class Minisyncoccia; order Phycocordibacterales; family UBA2100; genus UBA10103. Next base: position 40,761 of record CAINVT010000035.1, read on the forward strand.
CGATGAAGTTGCTCTTAAGGCGCTTGCGAGTGCGAAGGGGAAGAAAAATAAAAAATAGTATGAAATTAAAGTTTAAGCAGCAACAGTACCAGATCGATGCCACGGATGCGATCGTACGCGTGTTTGCGGGGCAGGACAAGGGGTATCGCAAAGAAACCGTCGGGCGGCGGGTGGAGGGCAGCGGGAGCTTTTGGCAGAAGGAGGTTGCGGATGAGATTTTTTCAAACAAAAAACTTAGTATCGATGACCGCGCGATCCTCAAGAATGTTCAGGAGCTCCAAAAAGAGCAGGGCATAACCGTAGTCAAAAAACTTGAGGGATTGAATTTTACGGTCGAAATGGAAACAGGTACGGGCAAAACTTACGTTTACACGAGGGCGATGTTTGAATTGAATAAAGAATATGGTTGGAATAAGTTCATTATCATGGTCCCCTCAATTGCTATTCGTGAGGGAGTACACAAATCGCTCGAGATCACTGCCGAGCACTTTCAAGAAATCTATGGAAAGAAGATCCGATTCTTTATTTACGATACAAAGAACAAGTCAAACTTGGTGAACATCAAGTCCTTTGCCAGTACGTCGAATATCGAGGTGATCGTGATGAACTACCAAGCCTTCGGACGCAAAGGCAAAGACGCGCTCAAGATGTTCCAAAAGCTCGACGAGATGCAGTCGGAGCGGCCAATCGACATCATCAAGCGCGCACGGCCGATACTCATCATCGACGAGCCGCAGCGCTTCGGAGACACCGCCGAGTCGATGCTTGCAGAGTTCACGCCGCTCTTCATCACGCGCTATTCAGCTACGCACAAAAAAGACTACAACAAGGTATATCGTCTTGACGCTATCGATGCCTACAACCAAAAGCTCGTGAAGAAGATCAAGGTGAAGGGTGTTGAGGTGAAGGGGAATATGGGTATGAACAGTTATTTGTTCTTGGACCGAATCCATGTGAGCGACAATGCCTATCCGACGGCGACTGTGCAAATGGAGCTCGAGATGAAGCAGGCGGGTGGCATTAAAAAAGTACTGAAACGGATCAAAGAACAGGATGACCTCTTTGCGCTTTCTGGCGAAATGGCGCAATACAAAGGCTTTGTTGTGAAAGAGATCAACGCGCATACCAACACGGTCTCGTTCGTAAACGGCGTGTCGCTCTCGGTGGGGCAGGTCCTTGGTGATGTAGACGAGAATCATGTGCGCACCATTCAGATACGCGAAGCAATTGCTTCGCATCTCGAAAAAGAGCGGGAGTTATTTGCGCGAGGGATCAAGGTGCTTACGCTTTTCTTCATCGACGAAGTGGCGAAATATCGCGCCTATGACGAAAAAGGGAATCAGGTGCGATCTGAATATGAGGAGATATTCGAGCGTGAATATGAACATGCTACGGCACAGAGGGAACTATTTGATGCCGAATACGGGGCATACCTTGAGTCATTCAAGCCCAATCAGGTCCATAATGGATATTTTTCCATAGACAAAAAGGGTCGATGGGTAGATTCAACAGAGTCACGAGGCCAAGAAGGTAGTGATGATGTGAATGCCTACGACCTCATTATGAAAAATAAGGAACAGCTCTTGAGTTTTAAAGAGCCGACACGCTTTATTTTTTCACATTCTGCACTGCGTGAGGGATGGGACAATCCGAACATATTTCAGATTTGTACCTTGAAGCACAGCGAGTCGACGATGAGCAAGCGTCAGGAAATAGGGCGCGGGTTACGTATTGCCGTCAATGATGATGGTGATCGCATGGACGAGAGTGTGCTTGAGGGAGAATTCTTTGATGTGAACACGCTTACGGTCATCGCCAGCGAGTCCTATGATACGTTTGCAAAACAACTGCAAAAGGAGATTTTGGATTCTTTGTCGGAACGGCCTTCTCGAATGGGGGTCGGCGTACTCAAGGGTAGAATGCTCAAAAACAAAGACGGCGAGACGCTTACGTTTGATGAGACATCTGCGATGAAGTTGATTATCGATTTTCAGAAGAAGGAATACCTTGATGATGACTTCAAGATTACAGAAAAGCTTGCCGTAGCGATTGAAAATGACGAGGTCGAGGTCCCCGCCAATCTTTTGAAATTCAAATCAGAATTGACTGAGATGCTCGCAAAAGTACACGCGACGAGTACATTCAAGGCGGCCGAGGATGACAGAGCGACAAACGTGAATGAGATGCAACTGCGGCCGAATGAAAATTTCGCCAAGAAGGAATTTCAGGACTTATGGAGCAAGATCAAGGTAAAGACGGTGTACGATGTCGCCTTTGACTCGAAGGAGTTGGTAGACAAGTGTGTAAAAGCCATTGATGCGTATCTGGAGGTAAGTACAGTAACGATACGCATCACAGAGGGCGAACAGGCTCACGAATTAAGCCAAGAACAGTTGGAAAAAGGGGAATCACTCTCCAAGACGGCGAGTCAGATCGAGCGAACAGAAAGCATGTTGGGTAGTATCAAATATGACCTTATTGCAGAGATAGCAAAGGAGGCGAATATTACTCGCAAAACCACAGGAGAAATTCTGTCAAAAATCAGCCCCGCCAAGTTTGCCCTCTTCCGAGCCAACCCCGAGCACTTTATCCGTGAGGTTGCTCGACACATCAATGAGGAAAAAGCGGCAACGCTGATCAACAACATCACCTATCGCAAGACCGATCACGTGTACGAGGACGATATTTTTACGATCAACAATTTTCGCGGCTCTTTAAGCGAGAACGTACTTGAGGTAAAGAAGCACGTATATAAATATGTAAAAACTCAGTCGGATGTAGAGCGCAAATTTGCGAAAGATTTAGAACTTGAGGGGAGCAAGGTGCTCGTGTATGCGAAACTCCCGAACGGCTTCAAGATACCGACACCCGTGGGGAACTACAATCCGGACTGGGCAATCGTGTTTGATGATAAAGAAGTGAAATATATTTACTTTATCGCTGAGACAAAAGGAAGCATGAGTACGCTCCAATTAAAGGGGGTCGAGAAACAGAAGATAGGCTATGCCAAAAAACACTTTGAATCTCTCGCCGAAGCAAGTATCAAATACGATGTAGTCGATAGCTATGAAACTCTGATGCAAAAAGTGATGTCTTAGCCCATATTATTAAACAATAACCCGCCTGTATTCGAATTGAAGAAAGTATGTATTTGATAAATAAATAATATGGATTATCGAAATTACTATAATTTAGAGGAGTATCTTTTTCGAGAAGTCGGACCTAAGTTTCGAAAAGAAGGAGTCTTAAGTACGGCAGACTTTTTCTGTGTTGTTATCTGGAAAGCCAATAGATCGAAAACTAAGATAAAGAAGAAGTTGTCTAAAGATAAATCGCTCGCGGTATCCGTGAAAGAGATAAGTACCGCGATAGCTAATGCAAAAACCAAGGAAGAGAAGCTTGATGTTTTGAGGAAGGAATGGAAATTTGGTTTGCCGATGGCGACGGCCATTCTAAGCGTTCTATATCCGGAAGAATTTACAGTCTATGATTATCGTGTCCGTAAACAGTTGCAATTGCGTGATATATATAGTTCTAAAAAATATTTTACTGAGTTTTTGCCTCAGGTTATAACATATAAAAATTCCAAAGGTATCAGCTTAAGAGAAGCGGATAAGGAACTATGGGGAAAATCAGCATACGATGACTTGATGAAATTAATAGGAACATAAGCAAGTGTGACTATGGACCCGGAAGAAATACTTGAGTTAGTGAAAGATGGGGTTATCGAACCCGACCAGATCCAGGATTTTGAGGCGCTTGATTCGGAGATACAGCAACTGGTCGGGGGAAGGGGGACAGGCACATTTATTTTGATGAACCTGTGAGATACTAATTCGTATATGGGTCGGGTCGCCCGTGTCGATATCGGCAATCAGGTATATCACGTCATCAACCGCGCGGTTGGTCGTTTCAGAATATTCGACTCTTCGGCTGATTACAAACTTTTCATCAATCTAATGCATGAGGCAAGGTTGATGACCGATATGCGTATCCTAGCTTTCGTCATCATGCCAAATCATTGGCATCTTCTGCTGTATCCGCATTCTGACGGAGATCTCGGAGTATTCATGCACTGGCTCACTAATGCTCATACGCGCCGCGTCCATGCACAGACGAAAACAGTCGGGACCGGCCCGCTCTATCAAGGCCGCTACAAGTCGTTTCTGATAGAGAACGACACGCATCTGTTAACGGTCATGAAGTACATCGAGCGCAATCCTGTGCGAGCGGGACTCTCCCAATCCGTCGAGGAGTGGTTGTGGGGAAGTGCGCACCATCGACTTACGACGACAGATGCTGTGAAGTTTATAGATGAGTCTCCTGTTCTGTTGCCGCACGATTATGGCGGTTGGGTCAATACCCCAGACAGAGAAGACGATCTGGCTCAGATTCGCACCTCAATAAAGAAAAACCGACCATGCGGCTCGGTCGATTGGGTATCGCAGATGGTGGATCGATTTGCTTTGGATGGTACGATACGAGAGAGGGGAAGGCCAATGTCGCATTAGGATACATACGGAGGAAAATAAATGTGCCTGTCCCCCTCCCTTGAAGATCCTCATACTTGATTGAAAGCATGTGCTGGTCAGGCTCGGGGATAGTTGGAATACCTTGCTTATTCATGCGTAGACGCATAACAAGGATATTCAGGACAGCTAAAATGTTGGAATCTTTCGGGTTCACGTCAGCATTGAATCACTATGGAACAAGGTGTCAATCGGCGCACCGCCCATCGCCGCCCCTATACGCCACGGCGTACAGGGAACCCGTAGCGGCGAGCCCCATGTGAGCGGTGCGTGGAGAATCCGCAACCGCGAAGCCAACCACCTTGTTTTTCCGCTTCTGATTTCAAACAATAAGTGGTATAGTTGGTTGCATCGAAAATACGATTTAAGTCGCGATCCTCGAACGGTATGGATTTAATTATAAATGTCGTCATACTGGCTGTTCTAGCTTTTATCGCCTATCATATTTGGTATATTCATGATCTATTAGACAACCTCAACGAGAATTTTAAAGATTTCTTCAAAGAGTGGCTGGGTGAAGATAAATAATATGTATATAAAAATCAGAGATTTATTTGATTCAAGCGAAAATGGTTTCTATAAATATAAGGGTGAATTCCCACTACAAGTTGGTGACAAACTTATTCAAATCGACCAGCAGATAGATTTAAAGCAATTGAATCTGGAGAATGTTTTTAAGGATGACGGGACGCTGCACCTAATTCTTGTCGATCGCGTCTACCATTTAAATGGCAGCTCATTTTCTGTTTGATTTAAAACCGCATGAAAAATGCATTCAAAAGGATTTTTACTTTTCCACGCCCTGAGCTCGAACGCTTCTGGTGGCATAGAATGTTAAAGATTCTTATTTTCGTGAGTACCGCTATTGTTTTCCTTTTTTCGATTCACTGGGCAAATGATTTTTTCAAGCCCTACGTTGTCTATTCCTTTAATCAAAATTTCTCGCAGTATACAAAGCAATATCGAACGGAAGACTGTTCGGTATCAAATTTATGTGCGGAAAATGCGGACTTTTTCGTTGGATCTTATTCTTTATCTGGCCAACCTGGGGCGGAGGATTATGTAACTAATTTAGACAATCAAGGTTTGAACTCGGATCAAATTGTTCAAAAAATGCAAACAGACGGCTTGCTTTATAATCTAAAGGCTGTTGATCTCCAAAATGATTTTTATGGAACTTATGAGGAAATAATATACATAATCTTGTTACCATTGCTTTGGTATTTAGTCTCCGTGCAGCTTCTCTATAGAATTGTTGTCTATATTATCGTTGGACGTATCAATCCTAAAAAGAGAACACATGACGAGTAGCAGTATTCAATTAAAACAATTGGGGCAAGATTTTGAATCACTGCCAGCAGAAGCTGTTTTTCAATTCAAAGAGAGGCGATATGATGAGTTTCTCATATCATCTGAAAGGATTTTGCATATCAATCCTAATAATCTAGCTGCACTTCTATACAAAGGCATAGCTATGCAGGAAAGAGAGGAATACCAAGAAGCGATTGCCTGCTTTCAGAAAGTAAATGAGCAATGTCCGTTTTTCCCTCATTCATGGTTTTGCAAAGGAGAATGTCTATTGAGAACAGGTGAATACGACGAGACGCTTAATGCATTTAAGGAATTTACCTCTTTAAATCCTAAAAAGTCTCTTGGATGGTGTTTCTCTGCCCTGACTTTCTTTCTGATGGGTAAAGAAGCATTATCAGTCGCCCTACTTGAGCATGCTTATGATGAAGTCGAAGATAAATCGCAAGTTTTACTTTGCAAAGGAATTCTCGAAGAATATAGAGGCACTTCAAGTGAGGCCCTTATAAGTTATATACAAAGTCAGATGATGGAGAAAGATGAGAAAGAAGTGACTGCCGAAAGAATCTATAATCTTGTGAACGAGAGTAGAGAAAAGTGACTTTAAATTCCAATCAAGTATGAATTATAGAGTAATCAGGCCAGTTCTAACATCGTCATGTTTTATAAATTTCTGAATAGAGGAATAAGTGTGAAGATATCGGAACTTCATCCGGTAGCAATAAAGTATTTAAGTAATGATCTAGAGAAAAATTATGACGAAGCTGTTGCGGAGAGATTGAGAGTATTTAGGAATTATGCACTGCTCTACAAACGTTTTGAAACAGATCAAAAGCGGCTTTACATGATTAATAGAAACTACTTAAGTTTTCTTAAGGCAATAATATTTTTATATCGCACAAGTCAGGCTTCTGTATCAGCTGGCGTGCTTACCGCACCAGAAGAAATTTATCGAACTATAAATGCAGTAAATGAATCCTTTCAAGTCGCTACAGAATCGTTGTCTCTTGGTTAGCATGTCAGCAAAGCAAAGATAAATATAAACAAATTACTAATGACTACTTAAAACGGCTCAATTCTGTCAGAAAAGTTCTATCATCGTCCCATACGGCCAGCAAGAGTTTTAACTGCTAGAATAAACACATGTCACGCCACCCAATCGCACAAGAGTATCAGTGGAGTATCTTAAAAGAGTACGAGTATTGGACTTTACTATTATACGAGAAACCAACACCGTTTCTCGGCAGAGCAGTTGTATGGCTTGCCCGCGACGGTGATATGCAACGTTACTCGGAACTCACCATCGCTGAACTGACAGAACTTAAGCAAGTCATCTTGGAATATGAGACGGTACTCGCGAATCTATGGAAACCCGACCACATGAATTATATGTGGCTCGGAAATTTTTTCCACGAGCACGCAGGACATGGCCACATGCATCTTTTTCCCCGCTATAAGGAGCCACGCGAATTTGATGGAGTGGATTTTATAGATACAAGGTATGGTGCATTCCACTTCCCGTATGAAAACCCTCAATTCTCACGAAAACAAATGGAGAAAGTATGCGACGTGATAAAAGAACAATTCAAAAACATCTAAATGTTCCAACAAAGTCCAAATCTCCTCAAGGATGGCTCAACTCTGTTAGAAAAGTTCCAACATCGTTCCAGACCCCTAGCCAGTCTGAAAAAGAAGCATTTGAAGGGTCACAATTAATCCGCCGCTTATGTGACATTTTTCCCCCATTTTCCTACGGCTTTATTTTCCTAAAGATACATCGATAGATATGCCAGTGCTTCACCTTATTGTGTAGAACATCTGATTGGTCATGTTCAACCTCATCGAAATACATACACTGCAAGTCTGAGAATAGTTCCAAGACCTCTTGTTTTGAAAAGAATGACATATCGGGACGAGATGCCCAGTCGTCTTTATGGCCGAGTAATGTAATGCAAAGTACGCCGTTTATGGTCAGACCGTCTTGTATTCCGAGGATAACTTTTTTGATCAAAGCGCTCGAAAGAAAAGGTAATGAATTAAGCGCAACGATAAGCGAATAGTGGTTTGGTGCAATTTGATATTCAGCGATATCGAGCGCTGTAACCGTAAGATCGCGATTTTGCATCTCCGAAGCTATTGCAAGGATGATCGGGTCGCGATCTACTGCGTCAACAGTAAAGCCTGCCGCAAGCAATGCTCGTGCCTCATTTAACGCTCCTGCACCGAGATCCAAGGCATACCCATCATGATTCATTTGAATCTCGATCGCTTTTTTGATCAATATATGTGGCGCTCTGTTCCGTGTGAGAGCCGCATATGAATCTTCCGTGCCCGATTCCTTCTTTTGCATGAACTGAACTATATCAAGAATTTAGCACGGTGCTCATTTCAATAGAAAGCGATGTAATTTTAAAGTACAGGGGAAGGGGGGAAGGAGGGGAAGGGGGACCCCTCCCAACGTCGTACCAAACTCCCAGCTCGAAATTCAAAAGAAAATCCGCGGCAGCTTTTGGCCACCGCGGACTGATATGTGGGGAGAGGCGTACTAGTCGCTCATTCGAACTCGCTTTCGCTGCGCCTACACCTTACGGCTTAAGCTCGCACGCGTGATTTCTCCCCGACGAAGAGACACTTAGGCTTGGGGGGATCACTGTAAGCCAGCGGCTTGTGATACCCCCATGTTCAGGTTGGGCTTGTCGCAGCTTACCCCTACTCGATCTCCTTTGAATGAGGCACACTGTACGAGACTTTGGGGCCCGAAAGCCCCACCCTCTGTGGTTGACTCACTAAGTCATTCCAGATCGCTTTCAAAGGATCATAGGCCTGGTCCGGTTTTGGATACGACACCTATTCCCGGAGTCTCACTGTTGATCTCTCATCTCCTCGTCCTACTAAAAATGTAGCACAAGCACTATCGGTGAACAATGTTGAATGTTTAGAAAAGTTCTAAACATCGTCCCACACCCCCAGCAGTCTAGTCTTAGTTCGGATGGGGTAGAGGGGTTCCACCATCGTCCCAGCCCCCAGTAAGTAGTTTCTTGCTATAATTCTTGGAATGCAGCCGAAAAATACTAAGAAATTGACTCCTGTTTTGAGGGCCTTGATCGAGGTCAGCTTTATCATTTTTCTTTTTTACTCAAACCTTCTAATGGGTGAATTCTTACAGTCCGGGCCGGGGCAAAGCAGGGGATTGTTATGGGCGGTCCGCAACATCTTCACAGAAGCAAATTTCGTCATCGCCATAACCTCGGCAGTCGTCGGTTACATAGTCTTTGAATTTTTGAGAAAAAGATTGTGATCAGCATTGAAGAAAGTCCCAACATCGTCCCGTACAGCCAGCTCGGTGTTACAATCTACACATGGCATGGTATCTCTATATAGCGAGTTTCTTCGCCGGAATCTTTTTGGCGAACGCGGTCCCGCATTTCGTGCAGGGTGTTTCGGGAAATACATTTCCCACACCGTTCGCCAAACCGCACGGTAGGGGACTTTCATCTGCGACAGTCAATGTGGTGTGGGCGCTGTTTAATGTGGTAGTCGGATATCTACTATTGGTAGTAGGGCACGTGAATTCCGGCAACGTACCGTCACTCATCGTTTTCTTTATCGGCGTTGCGGCAATCAGTATCATGTCGAGCGTCAATTTTCAGAAGAAAGAGAGAGAATGATCGAAAGTTCCTACATCCGTCCAAACTCACGGAAAGAATGGGGATAAGTTCGATATATCATGCTTGTTTGTTAAGCTTGTTGAATGAAAAAAGATCACAGATCCGGCGGCAAATACACGGGCAGTCATACGACCGTCATCCCCGCCGCGGGATTGTTGACTGACATTGCTGACCAGCAGCCCGAAGTGACGAAGATAGCTTTGGGATACATTAAGGCCGGTTTGCCGTCAGCGGCAGGGAAGCGGCGTGCAAAAATCACCGAGCGGCTGGGCAATCTTCTGCTGTCGGTACGGGATAATGTTTCGCAACAAGAAATAACGGTATACTCGACGGATCTCAAACAGTCGAAACGCGCACTGTATCAAGGCGCGCTCAAATTCGGTATCGAAGTTTCTTTCGTGGATTGAAGGGATGCGGTCAACAGTCATTCTCATTTTCTATAACTCCGCAGACAGTCATCCATTTCAAAATCCGCAGACTCGTGTATAACTGCTCTATGAATAAAATGAATGTAACTTCGGCGCGGTTCGTCAAAGGCGTTGTCGGAGAGGACGATATCCTTACTGATGGAATATCGCAGTATGCCTTCGTGGGGCGGTCGAACGTGGGGAAGTCGAGCATCATCAACTCACTCGCCGGTGCGAACGATATGGCGCGTGTCGGCAAGAAACCGGGGAAGACTACGGAGATCAACTTTTTTCTCGCGAACGATGCGTTCTACCTCGTCGACTTGCCGGGGTATGGCTTTGCCAAGGCGTCGCTCGCGACTCGTGAGAAGATCCGCGCACTTATCGTATGGTATCTGACTGAATCTGGTGCCCGGCCAGCATGTGTCGCTCTTGTGGTTGATTCAAAAGTAGGATTGACTGATTTTGACCGCGAGATGCTCTCGCTCCTTATCCATGAACATCATCCGTTCGTGATCGCACTCAGTAAAGTCGATCGTCTCACGCAAAAGGAGACGAGCGCATGTATCAAAGATGTTGAGGCGCTTGCTCCCGGGGTGCCCATCATCGCATGCTCATCGCAGACCGGACGCGGTATCGGTCAACTCGATGGGGCGATATTCGGACCGAGTTCGTGACCGCCCCTCATTTCATCATTGATTTTGATAGAATCCGGTTATGCGAAAGCCTATGTTGAACCGAGAACTTGTTGAAAGGGAATTACCAAGGGAAGGTCTTCTGGTATTCAACGAATCCCTACTTAGGAATCAGGAGTTGTCGGGAGCGCACTTTGAAGAAGCTCGTCTTGACCAATGCAAACTTGAAAACATTACATTCAGCGAGGTGGAGATTGATGAGTCGAAAGTGACCGACTGTATTTTTAACAAGTGTAATTTTGCGGGGGTCAGACTTAATGAGGCTTTCTTTTCTCGCACCGAATTCGTACGTTCTCGACTGCAAGGTCTTCAAATAGATGCGGCGATACTGAAGGATGTGAACTTCAAGTCATGCAAGCTGCAATCATCGAATTTTCGTTTCGCGAAGCTGAAGGATGTCGTATTTGAAGACTGCGATCTGTCGGAAGCAGATTTCGTCGGTGCAGAGCTCGAGAACGTGACCTTTAAGAATTGCAACGTAGCGAGCGTCGAATTTTCCCAGGCACGACTCAAGGTTGTGAAATTGAGCGGTTCAAATATCGAAAATATCCGCATTACTGCCGACTCTTCCAGAGGACTGATCGTTGATACCGGCCAAGCACTTTATTTGGCTTCCCTGTTCGGTCTGTCTATCGAAGATTAGATTATGTGTTCTGGACATTGGATGAAGGTTCCGACATTGTCCATGATATGCGGTAAAAAAGTTTTGATATAATTCTCCTTATGAAAAAGAAAATGATCGCCGGTGGTGTGGTACACAAAATTCCGGATGATCTTCGGAAAGCTCTCACCTCGACTCCAGCCGCGCGGGCAGTGTGGGAAGATATCACACCGCTTGCACGCAATGAGTGGATCTGCTGGGTGACGTCCGGCAAAAAAGCGGAAACAAGAGGTATCCGGATTGAGAAGGCGCTCTCGAAACTTACCGGCGGAATGCGTCGACCGTGTTGTTGGGCGGGCTGTACGCATCGTTAAATGATACAGACGGCGATGGATGAAGTGTTTCCAGCCCCATATCATCTTCACTGGTCACGTGCTATATTTTTCATATGAAAAAATACTTAGTGATCGCGGCGCTTATCGGACTCCTTATTGTTGCTGCAGTATTGATCTGGCCGGGTAAATCTGAAGCTCCTATACAATCCCCGACGGGAGCAGAGGCCGGATACAAAGATGCGGCGTACATCATCGAAGGACAACCGGTCAAGCTTGTCGACGGAAGATCGGCTATTGCGATTGCGCCAGGTTCCGCGTCAGAGATCGTCACACAATATTTTGGTAATGAAGCGGCAGGTGATCTCAATGGTGACGGCGTTCCTGATGTCGCATTCATCCTCACGCAAACCACCGGCGGAAGCGGTACCTTTTATTATGTCGTCGCGGCGTTGAAGACCGCGACCGGCTATCAGGGAACCAATGCGGTATTGCTGGGTGATCGCATTGCGCCGCAAACGACCGAGATTGCTAATGACCGAATTGTCGTCAATTATGCCGATCGCGCAAAAGGGGAACCGATGAGCACGGCTCCATCTCTCGGCATAAGCAAATATTTGACGATCACCGGTACGACGCTTGCGGAATCTCCGACGACTGCTTTGAAATAAAAGCTACATAAAAAATAAACGTGTCCGCGCTTTCATTTCGTGGTAAGCTATCGACCATAAAATATGGATACGGTTTCAAAAAAAGCGTCATGGACTGAACGGACTGTCGCATCGGCACAGTCCGTCATTTCTGGTGAACAAAAAGGATGGCGTCGCCTGTTGCCGTTCCTTGGTCCGGCGATCATCGCGTCGATCGCCTATGAAGACCCGGGTAATTTTGCGACCAACATCCAAGGTGGCGCGGAATTCGGCTACATGCTCCTCTGGGTGATCGTGGTCGCCAATGTAATGGCGATGCTGTTTCAGGGACTTTCGGCGAAGCTCGGTATCGTGACGGGCAAGAGCTTGGCGACGCTGTGCAAAGAACAATTTCCGCAGTGGCTCGTGTATTGCATGTGGGCGGGCAGCGAGGTCGCCGCGATTGCGACTGATCTGGCAGAATTTCTCGGCGCATCGATCGGCTTGAGTCTTCTTTTTGGGTTGCCGCTTCTCGTGAGTTTTGTGATCGTCGGGATCGGTACGTACGCGATACTGCATTTGCAAGGATACGGATTTCGTCCGATGGAAATGGTCATCGCGGGTTTTGTTTCTGTCATCAGCTTGAGCTATCTCGCCGAGATCATCTTTTCGCGGCCGGATTGGATCGCGTTCGCATACCATTCAGTGGTACCGCACCTTGCAGGACCGAGCAGTGTGACGCTTGCGGTCGGGATCGTCGGTGCAACGGTCATGCCGCACGCCATCTATTTGCATTCAAATCTCACCCAGAACAGAGTGCCGACAAAAACCGATGAAGAACGACATGTGGTCCTGCGATTCTCGAATACGGAAGTTTTGATTGCGCTCGTCATGGCGGGCATTGTAAACATGGCGATGCTCGCGATGGCGGCATCGGTGTTTTACATGTCGGGCAATCAGGGTGTTGCCGATATCACGACGGCGTATCGAACACTCATTCCTTTGATGGGGCCCGCTGCCGGCGGTGTCTTTCTCGTATCGCTCCTCGCGTCGGGTTTCTCGAGTTCTGTAGTGGGAACGATGGCGGGGCAGACCATCATGCAGGACTTCGTCGGCTTCGTTATTCCGCTGTGGGTTCGTCGGCTCGTGACTATGGTGCCGCCCCTTGTGATCATCGCAATGGGTATCGATGCGACGCAGGCGCTCGTCGTAAGCCAGGTCGTGTTGAGTATCATTCTTCCGATACCAGTCATCGCGCTCATCGTGCTCACTTCGCGTCGCGATATCATGGGTGTATTCGTCAACAAACGTCTCACAAAAGCTGCGGCGATTGTCGGTGGTTGTGTCATTGTGATACTCAATGTGATCTTGCTATCACAACTCGCCGGAATCGGGATTCCATTTTTGAAGTGATATCAATGCGGTTCTGTAGTATGATGTCTTGAATATGGCAATCGTCTATCACACGCATCATACGCATAACGAACCGCATTCGATGACTGATGCCGGCTCAAAGCTCAACTGGTTGCGTGCCGCAGTCTTGGGGGCGAATGACGGGATCGTCTCGGTCGCGTCGATCGTCGTCGGTGTCGCCGGTGCGTCGAATAATTCCCCCGGTTTTATTCTTACAGCGGGCGTCGCGGGGCTCGTGGCTGGTGCGCTTTCGATGGCGGCAGGGGAATATGTGTCGGTGAGTACGCAAAGCGATACCGAAAAAGCATTGCTCGCAAAAGAACGCTGGGAATTGGAAAATTTGCCCGAAGAGGAACTGAGCGAACTTGCGAATATCTATGAGCAAAAAGGCTTGAGCAAAGCGACTGCACACACGGTCGCTCTCGAGCTTACGGCGCACGATGCATTCGCAGCGCACGTCGATGCTGAACTGCATATCAATCCCGACGACCTGACCAATCCATGGTACGCCGCGATCGCGTCGGCACTGTCGTTTTTTGTCGGTGCGATCATTCCGCTCATCGCTATCCTTCTACCGCCCGCCCCTTGGCGCATACCCGTCACCTTCATCTCCGTTCTTGTCGCACTTGCGGCGACCGGTGCACTCTCGGCTCATGTCGGCGGGGCAAAGAAGATGAAAGCGACGATACGCGTCATTATCGGCGGTGCCGTTGCGATGGTAGTCACCTATTCGATCGGAAAGGCGTTCGGGGTAATGGGGATCTAGCCCGCTATTTATTTTTTTTATTTGCAACGCTCGCTGCCGCCGAAGATCCGGCGACATATCCGGTCGTCCAGCATAGTTGCAGGCTGTAACCACCGGACGGCCGATCGATGTCGAGGAGGTCTCCTATAATGTACAGATTTTCATACATGTGCGAACTCATCGTTTTGAAATCGATCTCGGTAAGCGCGACGCCGCCTGACGTGATGATCGCTTTCTCGGAGCCGAGTACGTGACTGACTTCGAAGCGGAGATGCTTAAGCGTTTTCATGAGCGCGATACGAGAATCGCGTGTCACGCTGTGGCATGCGGTGTCGGGGTCAATGCCGGTGCGCGACAGGATATGCGGGACGAGTGCCGGAGCGACGACGGTCCGAAGTGCGTTCCGTATCACTTTGTTGGAATTTTCTTTGAATAAAGCCTGGAGCGAAGCGTTCACTTTTTCATAACCCATGTCAGCCATGAGATCGAGTTCGATCGTGACATTGCCGTATTTGAGCAATTCGTCTACTTCGCGGCTCATGTTGAGTATGCCGGGGCCGCTCAGACCCACATGCGTGAAAAGCACTTTGCCACGACTCTGTGCTTGCTTCACGTTGTTTTGAAAAAGTGTGATTTTCGCGTCGGGTAGGCTCACTCCAGCAGCATCTTTCACCGGCTCGGTGAGTGCAATCGGGACGAGCGAAGCGGATGGTTCGCGCACCGTGTGGCCGAGCGTGCGCAACCAGGTATACCCGTCGCCCGTAGAGCCAGTCTCCGGATGCGAAGTGCCGCCAGTGGCGAGGACGAACGATTTCGCGCGGATGATTTTTCCGCCGCGGATATTCGCGTGAGTTACGTTTGATTCGTCAGTACTGAGTCCTGTTACGGTCGCATCCGAAAGTATAGTCACCGAAGATTCTCTAAGATAGGCGACCAGTACGTCCCAGACCGACTGTGAAGAATCGGAAACAGGAAAGACTCGTTGGTGTGCTTCGACTTTTGTCTGCATGTTGCGCGTATGAAAAAAGTCGAGCGTTTCGAGGATGCCCCATGCGGCGAAAGGGGATGCGAGGAACTTGCCGTCATCTTTGTACTTTGCGAGGAACTTCTGACGATCCGGTTCCGCATTCGTGACATTGCAACGCCCCCCGCCGGTGATGAGCAGCTTCTTCCCGAGTGAATGATTCTTCTCGATGAGGATCACTCGTGCCCCGAGCGAAGCAGCACGTCCTGCCGCCATCATGCCTGCCGGTCCGCCGCCGATCACCGCGACATCCCAGAGAGTTTCTGATGCGGCCTCGATCGCTGAGAATATCTGCATCGCGCTATACTATCTCAGATTCACGCTATTTGCAGGTGTCCGCGGTACCATATCCACGTATGAGTTTGCAGTCTATACTGAGCGGCGTAATGACCTGATATGAATCTATCCAATACCGTGCAACTCCTCATCGAATATCGGTATTTGATCCTGATACCGCTCGCGATCATCGAAGGACCGATCGTAGCTTTTATCGCGGGAACTTTGGCGAGCCTCGGCTATTTTAATATCTATGTGCTCTCGGTCTTCTTCTTCATACGAGATGTCGGAATGGATAGTTTATTTTACAGCGTCGGATATTTTGGCACGCGTACCGCGCTCGCCCAGCGTCTCTTGCGGAAACTTCATGTCACCGAACAGAATCTCGATGGCATCCGCTTGCTCTGGGAACATCATCCGATGTCGACGATGTTCATCGGCAAGATCTCATTCGGGCTCGGATCGACCTTCGTCTTTATCGCCGGTACGGTGAAGATGCGATTCGCGACGTTTTTCAAATACGGATCAATCGTCGCCGCTACGCAATATTGGACACTGCTCGCGCTCGGGTATTTTTTCGGTAATTCGTTCGGCGGGAATATTTCAAATATCTTGTCGAACATCGAGTATCTCATCGCCGGTATCAGTATCGTCGTCATGATCTATTATTTCGTCAGTTGGCGTCTGCGACGCCGTTTGTTGAATGAGGCGGAAGGGGAGGAAGAAGTGCAAGAAAAATAGTTGATCGTAAGAGGTTTAGTCATTACGTAGATGCTTTAAGCAGACAGAAACAACAGGTTTACAAAAAATGACACCGAGCGTAGTATCGGCCTAGGTTGACAACAGTTCAAACAGCGAGGTAATGCTTATGTCCCAATCGTCCTTCAAGGATCGCGCCTTGCGCGAGTTGGACGTTTTGCATCCGTCCAAGATGCGGCTCATCACGATGCTTCCACCGCTTTCCGAGCGTCTGAACCCCTTCGTTGGAGACGGTGTCATCATCCGTCCGGCCCTGATGTATTCCGCTCAGGGCGGGTTCAACAAACTCGCACCTGCGTGGGGAATGATCAGAAGAGGGATAGAGAACGACACGATTACCGAAAGAGCGACACTCGTCGCGGCCTCAAGCGGACAGACCGCTCGCGGACTTGCGCACATCTGCAAACGTCTCGGGCTAGGATTCATTGCAGTAATGAAATCGGACGTTCCCAGTCAGAAGGTGAACGCTGTTTCGTTCTACGGCGTTCCGGTCGAAGTCCTGCAGACACCGTTCAACACCATCGAGCGCGCCATCAAGGAAGCGAAGATGGAAAATTGTGTCGTTATTGATCAGTACAATGATCCCGCCAATGCCGGGTCGCAGTGCGAGTTCATGGCACCGCAACTCTGGTTGGATCCCGAATGCCACAATGATGTCATCGTCATTGCAGGCGGAACGCTCGCCACTGCAATCGGCACTGAACAACACGCTAAAAAGCACGGATATTCGAGTTCGGTCATTCTTGCTATCTGCGCGGACGGAGAAGAAATTCCAGCCGGCCGCACTGAACAGAGTATCCGTAGGGAAGTCAAGAACGGTTCGCTGGATGATTTCAGTGAAGTGTACAAAGTCAGTAGGTATGCCGCGTTTGTTGCAGCTGCCGCGCTTTCCCACGAGCTAAACTGGACTATGCCTGGACCGACTTCAGGGATGGCTTTCGTAGGTAGTCTAAAGCTCATCTCCAAGCATCGGCAGGAAGGAACACTCGATCGAATGCGTGGCCCCGATGGAACCATCCATATTACGTTCTTGTGTCCGGATGGAATGGAATGGTACTTTGAGATCGCGAAAGCCGAATTGCACGGGGAACGCGACTTCGAAGCCAAACGAATCTTGGGTGAACGTCTACTTCTGCTCCCGTAGCAGAACCTCGTGGCCCGACTGCTGTACGCAGTCGGGCCGCTATTTTTATATGTTACAATCCATTTTCATGATTGAACAACCATTGACCTACTCAGAGATGAAAGACAAGACGGGGCTCACGATTCTCTATTCACCACGGGCGGATGCGAGTGTTGCGGTCATTGCAGAGTCTGACAACGCGGCGCCGCTTGAAGTCGTTTTCTCAAATATGCAGATTGATGAAGCGCATATTCTCTACATGGAAGCGACCGAGTTGTTGCATTCGCGCGCGGGGATGAACGAAGATCCGGCATCTATTCGTGATGCAGTTGCGAAACTCTTCGCACTATTTCGCGGCGAGAAGGTCACTTTCGCGCCACCTCCCATTGCTCCGCGACCGCCGTCGGGAGAATTCGTAGCGAATCCCGGCAAGGTAATCGATATCGACGTCGATGGTGTGACCTATGCGCGCCTTCCGGTGCGTACACGGCTCATCACGATGGAGGAAACCGATATCATGCCGCTCTTGGATGAATACGTCGGTCCATATCTCAAACCCGACGACCTACTCTTCATCAGCGAAAAGGCGCTCACGATCACGCAGGGTCGGGTGGTTGATATGAGTACGATCAATCCGAGCTGGCTCGCGCGCATCCTTGCGCGGAATGTCGGCAATAATTACGGATCAGAAGATTTCCATGGATTTGGTCATGGTACGACAATCGCCATGCAACTCTTCATCGAGGAGGCGGGATATCCGCGCATTATCTTCGCGGCATTCATCTCTGCTATCACACGCCCCCTTGGTATTCGCGGACTTTTTTATAGCATTTGCGGCCTACGTGCAAAGTCGATCGATTGCCCGATGTCATTCCTCATTCTCGAATATGCGCACAGCGCGAAGCTCGCTCCCAATTATCCATCCGGCGTCGCACGCGACATACGAGATCGTTTCCAGTGCGAGACTGTCATTCTCGATGCCAACTATCGCGGCGCGTTCAGTCTCGGCAAATCATCGCGCGCGCTTACAGAAATCTTCATCGGCAAACTCTTCCGTGACAATCCGCTCGGTCAATCCGACGAAATGACACCGTTTTGTATCGTACGGAAGGTCTAAATGTGGGACTTACGAAGTCCCACATCAATTCGTCATTCGAGCCTCATTCCTTTTAGTATGGTAACTTCGCGGTCTCGCAAGAAGCTTGATGTTGCTTTCCGTATGTCTCCGAATACGCCGATAAACAGCTCCTTTGTGATTAGTGATGGAATGTTGTGCTGACCGCAATAATCGAGATAGCTACTCCACCGGTATTCATCTAAGTGGTTCAATGCATTTTCTGTACTTTGGATATATCCCTCTCGCCAATTTTTGGAATCTTCAAAAAAATCGAGCGGGTTGAGGTGAATATAGTGGAGTATGTATAAGAAATGAGGTTCGGATGCGATCAAAATCTTCTTTGTCCGTCCCTGGAATAAAGTGCCACTACGCTCATATCGCTCATTAAAATATTTTGCATATCCGATATTGAGCTTACGGATAAACTGCGTAAGGCCGCCCTCAATGCGCTCAGACAATAGTAAATGATAGTGGTTTCCCATCAAGACCCAGCCGTGTATATCCACCAATCTTTGGCGTTTGTGCAATGTGGGACTTACGAAGTCCCACATGGGAGAACGATAGGCATCGGGAGCAGGTATTGTGTCGTTGAACTCGTAGAGATTATGAACGAAGCGCGCACGATCGCCGTCATCGATGAAGATCTCTCGCTTATCTACGCCTCGATTAAGTACATGGTAAAGTTCCATATCACAATGTGGGACTTACGAAGTCCCGCATAAATCGACGTCGACGCAAAACGTCAAATATAAAAACGGCGAGCGAAGACCCCTTCCGCATCCATTAAGTATATCAAAAATAATTTCTATTTCAGCGGATGATGCACAGTACTATGGTGCTTCACCTCGGTCACTCTATTTTTTTCATCAACGAAAACGACGACGGGGTCGAGCGTGTCGAGCTCTGACGGTTCGACCAACACTTCAGCAAGAATGATGATCTTGTCGCCGGGGGCGAAAAGTCGCGCCGGCGGCCCGTTGAGGCAAATATCACCCGCACCTCGTTTGCCGGCCATCGCATAGGTGCGCCAGAAGGTCGCGTTTGATACGTTGGTGATGTTCAAATACTGAAATGGTTTGATACCGGCTGCGTCGAGCAAGTCTTCATCGATCGTAATCGAGCCGACATAATTAAGATCAGCCTGTGTGACCGTTGCGCGGTGGATCTTCGATTTGCATGCGTGGATCAACATGCGTTGAATGTATCATTCAACGATACAAAGGCAAAATGTCGATTGTCATAATTTCATACCATGCGGTGTACTAGGTGTGTAGCGCGTCTTCTGGGGTGGGTCCGATGCGCCACATAATTATCGGTTTATTGAATATAATCATGAAACAATCAGCAACAATGACGAAGGTGGGGGCTATTATCGGAAGTACGGCGATTATCACGACGCTCGCCCTGAGTGGCACGGCGTTCGCGCAAACAGCGACAGCTCCAAACGCTACTGCGCAGGGACGTGGCGGCTTTGGCGGCGGCATGCATCGCGCACCTGGCGTGTTCGGTACCGTCGCATCGATATCCGGTAATACGATTACTGTTACGAGTAAAGGCTTCGGATCAAATGCGACCGCGACGACGTATACGGTCAATGCTACCAATGCGACCGTGACTAAGAGCGGAGCAGCTTCGACGGTCGCAGGTATTGCGATCGGCGACTCGGTGATGGTGCAAGGTACCGTGAGTGGTACGAGTGTCACCGCGACGGCCATTCGTGACGGTGTCACGGGCGGTCGAATGGGCGGTACTGGCATGCGTGGGTTTGCTTCGAGTACGACTCCGGATGGTAAAAAGCCGAATGCCGCACTCGCGAATATCACGGGTAACGGCCAGCCGGTCATCGGCGGTACGGTCGCTTCGATCAGCGGTACGACACTGAGCATCACCAACAAGAGCAATGTGAGCTTCTCAGTTGACGCAAGCAATGCAACTGTCAATAAGGGCGGTGCGACCTCGACGGTCGCAAGCATCGCAACGGGAGATTCTGTCATCGTGCAAGGAACGGTGAATGGCAGCTCAGTCGTCGCTTCGTCAGTCATTGACCAGGGAGTGGTATCTACAGCTTCCACATCAGCAACTCCGTCTACGTCGGGTGCTCATGGCGGTTTCCTCGGAGGACTCTTTGGCGGTATCGGCGGATTCTTCCAACACCTCTTCGGATTCTAACTAAAGTTCTCGGAAGCCAATTCAAGAGCGGCCCTCATTCTGAGGGTCGCTCTGCGTTTGGATTACGAAAATACGCATAAACAATGTACAATATGTCGATTGCGACCGACATGCGAAATCCTTTTGATCATAAGCGCAAGCACAATGACGACGACAAGACTCGCCCGTTGTTCGTTATCGGTGCGGTAGCTATCGGAATCATCGGCATCGCGCTTTTTATGGTCGGCTACACGACCGTTTTTGCCCTGCTCGGTTCTGGATCAGTGGCATATGAGCGACAGGCTGGAAATGGCGGAGCAACGACGACGAATGCTACGAGCTCAGCACCGGTCCCTGTTCTAGATGTTGACGCCTACAACAAAAAACTGCTGGCGATTGCCAATTACAAGACTCCTCTGGCGACCACGACACCTGTGAGTGTCGGAAGCTCGACCGTATCGACCCATAGCACGTCAACACCGGCCGTCCATCGCCTCTGGCCGGCAAAAGCAGTGTTGCCATTAGCTGGGGCACTGCTGCCGTTCAATCGCCTCGTCGCGTACTACGGCAACTTTTATTCGACCGGCATGGGCGTCCTCGGCGAATATCCCGAAGATCAGGTGCTCGCCATGCTCGCCTCAACGACCGCCATGTGGCGCCGCGCCGATCCCTCGACTCCTGTCATTCCAGCGATCGACTACATCGCGGTGACCGCACAGGGCAGTCCGGGTGCTGATGGTAAATATCGCTTACGCATGCCGGATAGTCAGATCGACAAGGCGCTCGAAATGGCCACGAAGGTCAATGGCATCGTTTTCCTCGAAGTGCAACCGGGACTTTCCAATATGGAAATCGAAGTGCCAAAACTTGAGAAATACTTGAAGATGCCGAATGTCGAGCTTTCTCTTGATCCCGAATTCTCGATGCAGACGAGCGGCTTGCGCCCCGAAGCGGTCATCGGAACCTTGGATGCGAAGGATATCAATTGGGCCGCCAATTATCTCGCCGGTCTCGTCACACAGTACAACCTCCCGCCGAAGATTCTCGTCGTACATCGCTTCACCGAAGATATGGTCACGCACTATCGCCAGATCACGCCGCTGCCGCAGGTGCAGATCGTGATGGACATGGACGGTTGGGGATCAAAGGCAAAGAAGATCGGCACGTACACCAACGTCATCTATGCGGAGCCCGTGCAATTCACCGGATTCAAGCTCTTCTATAAGAACGACCTCAAACCGCCTTCCACCGGCCTTCTCACTCCCGCCCAAGTTCTCAACCTCATCCCCGCACCCTCGTTCATCCAATACCAGTAGCGTTTTTACAAACGGGGCTCTAGAAATAGGGTATCGCAGAAGTGATATACTTCTGATA